>CAZAIE010000201.1:0-9195 GCA_964485035.1 uncultured Myxococcaceae bacterium
CCCCGCGGAGCAGGCGGCCACGCCCACCGATCCCCGCGACCTGCCCTTCTTCAGCGCCCGGCGGCTGCGCCTCTCGGTGGGGGTGAGCTACGCCCACCTCCCGCTCACCGCGCCGGGGGGCAACTCGCTCGGCGGGGGCGCGACGCTGGCCTTCGAGGGGCGGTACCTCGAGGGGGCGCTCTCGCTCTACGGGCACGGCGGCTTCGCGGCGCAGGACGCCCACGCGCGCCACACCGGACCTGCCACCAGCTACCTGCGCGGGACGCTCCGGGTGGCGCCTTTCCCTGCCTGGACCCGGGTGATGCTGGAGGCCGGCGGGCAGCTCGGCTGGGACAGCGCCTGGGCCTGGTGCACCAACGCCTCGGGGACGGACCGGTGCGGCGTGGTTCCGGCCCGGCTCTCCTGGGCCGGCGTCGCGGGGGTGGTGGTGCTGGTCCGCGCGGAGGCGGTCTTCCTGAGCTTCGGGCTGGACGCCGTGCTGCGCGGCCCAAAGACCCCCGGCGCCTGTGGCGCCTCGACCTGCCCCCCCGCGCCCATCGGAACCGGCGGCGTGGGCCTGCAGGCCTGGCTCGAGGCAGGGTTCGGGGGTGTCTCGTGGTGAGGCCTCTCGTCGTCGCAGCCCTCTGCCTCGCCGGCTGCGGTTCCGCCGCCGACGGTGCGGCGCTGGTCCACGGCGAGCTGTTCGCCGGCACCCCGCGGGCGACCTCGCTCGAGTTCACCGGCCGCGCCCAGGTCCACGGCGCCGCCCCGTTCCGCGTGGTCGTCCACCGCGAGCCCCCGGGCGACACCCTGGGCCGCGAGCTGCGGCCCGCCGGCCTCTCGCTGGTGCTCACCCACCGCAAGCTCCCGGTCGGCGGGGAGTCCCTGCCGGTGGGCGGCGAGGACCAGGTCCAGGCGGAGGTGCGGTGGGTGCCCGCCGGGCCCGACGCTCCCGCAGCCACCGTGGACGGCAAGGACACCCTCTACGAGGACGGCGGCTTCGTCGCCCGCGCGGTCGGCGGGACGCTGCAGCTGGAGCTCGACGGGCGCAACCCCGGGGACGGCGCGCGCGGGAGCTTCTCCCTCGAGTTCCAGGACGGCTCTCGGGCCAGCGGCACGTTCGCCGCGACGCTCGCTGACTGAGCCCAAGACCGGGCCGGCCACCGCTAGGCGGCCCGCGCACCCCCACCTATAATGTGGCGCTTCGCAAGCAGGCCGCGCCGTGCGCGGCGGGAGATGGCATGGCCCCCGACGAGAGCCGCATCAAGGAAACGCACCGCTTCGGCAAGTACACGCTCATCGACCGCATCGCGGTGGGCGGGATGGCGGAGATCTTCCTCGCCCGCCAGGCGGGGCTCGAGGGCTTCGAGAAGACCATCGTCATCAAGCGCATCCGGCCGCACCTGTCGAACCAGAAGGCCTTCGTGAAGATGTTCCTGAACGAGGCCAAGCTGGCGGCCCAGCTGAACCACCCGAACATCGTGCAGATCTACGACCTCGGGAAGATCGCCGACACGTACTTCATCGCCATGGAGTACATCTTCGGCCGGGACATGCGGCGCATCATCCCCAAGGCCGACGCCATGGGCATCCCGTTCCCCATGGTCTACGCCCTGAAGATCGCCAGCAGTGTCTGCGAGGGCCTCTTCTACGCGCACCAGAAGATGGACCTGTACGGCAACCCGCTGAACATCGTCCACCGCGACGTCACGCCCGAGAACATCTTCGTGTCCTTCGACGGGACCGTGAAGATCCTCGACTTCGGCATCGCCAAGGCTGCCAACCAGATCGAGCAGACCCGCGCCGGGGAGATCAAGGGCAAGCTCAGCTACATGTCGCCCGAGCAGTGCATGGGCAAGCCGCTCGACCACCGCTCGGACATCTTCTCGCTGGGGGTGGTGCTCTACGAATGGATCACCGGCTTCAAGCTGTTCACCGGTGAGAGCGAGGTGGCCATCCTCAAGTCGATCACCGAGGGCAAGATCTACGCGCCCAGCTACTTCAAGGCCGACATCCCCGAGGCGGTCGAGCGCATCCTCATGAAGGCCCTCGACAAGGACCGGGAGGCCCGCTACCAGACCGCGTGGGAGATGCAGTACGACGTGGACCAGTTCCTCTCGCAGTACGAGTTCACGCCCTCCAACATCCACCTCTCCAACTTCCTCAAGCAGCTCTTCAGCGACGAGCTCGAGGAGGAGAAGAAGCGCCTCACCGCCGGGGGCCGCCCGCCCGCCGGGGTCCAGGAGATCCTCGAGGACATCGAGGACGCCGAGATCTCCCCCTCCAAGCCCGAGCCCATCCCCCTGCGCCCGAAGGTGCAGGAGCGGACCGAGGTGGCCCAGCACCCCGGCGACGGCTCGGACAAGGTGCTGACGGTGAGCGTGAGCGAGCCGCTCTACGAGACCCTCAAGGCCATCGCCGAGCGCAACCGCATCCCGGTAGGGACACTTGTGCGCGACGTGCTCGCCGGTTACCTGAAGTACAAGTGAACGGCCGATGACCCGCATCTTCATCGTCGACGACGACGAATTCATCCTGAAGTCCCTGGCGCGCATCCTGCGCAGGCCGGGCTTCGAGATCTCCACCTTCGGCCACGCCGCCGAGGTCCTCCCCAGGCTGGCCGAGGCCCCGGACCTCCTCATCTGCGACTACTACCTGCCCAAGGTGAACGGCCTGTCGATCATCACGCAGGCCAAGGCGGCCTCGCCCGCCACCCGCACCGTGCTGCTCTCGGGTGGCGTCGAGGACGACCCGGTGCTCGAGGCGCTGGAGAAGAAGACCCTCGACCGCTTCGCCACCAAGCCCTGGCACCAGGAGGAGCTGGTGGCCATGGTCCTGGAACTGGTCGGCACCTCCTGAGTTCTTCCCTGGAACACGCCCGTTCCGCGCCAACACGGCCGGCTCGCAGAGAAACCGACCCAACCCCCCGTCATCACTGCGTGGCGCCGATGTAGGCCGGTGTGGCACAGCCGTTGCGAACCGAGGAGGCACACCCCTCACTCGGAGCGCGCATGAAGCTGTCGCAACTGCCTGGCCCCGCTGCCGTCCTGGTCACCCTGATCACGCTCGTGCTGCTGGTGGGCGCGGTGCGCCTGGGCGGGAGCCTCAGCGACTCGTTCGGGCTGGACCCAGCGGGGCCGCGTCTGGAGCAGCAGCGCCGGCGGCTGGGCGAGCGGCGACCCAAGCTCGCGCTGTACCGCGAGGATCGTTGAAGCCCGCTGAAGCCGGTACGTCCCGGGTCGGGCGCGGCTATCATCCCGGGCTCCTGGCCGCGACGTCGGAGTCCGCATGCCCCTGCCCCTCCTCGGGATCCTCGCCCTGCTCGCCCTCGCCTGTTCGCCGTCCCAGCCGGAGCCTTTGCCCACGCCGGCCACGCTCACGCTCGCCGCGCGCGGAGGAGAGGCAGAGTTCGACCGCAGTCGGCCGGACGACCTCGCGACGCTGCGGGTCGAGCTGGCTGCGGAGTTCACCGGCAGCGTCACGCCCCCCGAGAAGACGACCCTCACCGCGTCGCGGCTCACGCTGGTCGGCAAGGGCGGGATGACCTCGACCGGACTGGGGCTGGACTTCCTCTCCGGCAGCCAGTACGTCGCGGCCCTCGAGGTCCCGGCACAGGGCCGGGTGTTCTGGGCGCAGGTGACGGGGCTGCGCAACTCCGCGGCGGCCACGCTCTGCGGCGACACGCTGAGGGCCCACGTCTACCTGCGCGCGAGCCATTGCGACTGCGAGGTGGACGCCACCGCCGAGCTCACCCCGCGCTGCTTCCTGGACAACCGCGGCGCGGACCTGCTGGCGAAGACGCGGGGCCCGGCCACGGACCGCCCGTGCTCGTCCTCGGTCACCGTGGCCGGCTCGACCGCCGTGGAGCGCTACGGCTGGGACGCCCGCGGGCGCCTGGAGATCGTCGACGGCTACTCCGGCGACACCTGGCGCACCCTGACGGTCTACGCCTACGGGGAGAACGGCCTCTTGGCGACGGCCCTGCGCGTGGACCCCACGGACTCCCGCATCGTGCTGCGGCAGGCGTGGACCTTTGGCGCCGACGGGGCGCTCTCGGGGAGCAGCAGTGACGGCTGGATCGACGAGGCGACCTCCGACCCCGACGGCTCCCCGGAGGTCGAGACCGTGTACACCCGCAGCGCCTCGTCCTGGCAGGTGCGCCGCGCGCTGCTCCATACCGGCGGCAACGAGGTGGTGTCGCTGGCCTACGACCTGGCCGCGAAGAGCTTCCAGGCCGCGGAGCTGGGAGGCGCGACCACCACCTACGCCTATGAGGCCGCGGTCACCGAACCGAACCTGTTCGTGGCCCTGCCCTCGCTGGAGAAGCTGTACCGGCTCCGGGTGACCGGCGCCCAGGTGGGCGGGCAGCAAGTGGCGACCTGGGCCTGGAGCGGCGCCCGGCTGGTCAGCGAAACCCGCACGAGCGGCGGGACGTCGGCCACTGCGGACTTCGCCTACACCTGCCCGTAGCTCAGCGCTTCGGCGTCCCGGGTCCGGGCGGGGGCCCGGCCTGCGTCTTCAGCTGCGCCCGGAGGCCCGCGAAGAACGAGCGCCCCTCCTCCTTGGGGTTGCCCGCCGCGGGCGAGTTCTGGTCGATCACCTCGACGATCTCCGCGGGGAGGTCCTCGAGGAAGCGCGAGGGCGTGCGCTGCACCCGGTCGCCGCGCTTGTTCCGGCACGCTGCGCGGGTGAGGAAGAGCTGCTCGCGCGCGCGGGTGATGCCTACGTAGGCGAGGCGCCGCTCCTCGGGGAGGTTGGGCGGCTCGCCCTGCATCCCGCCGTGGGGCATGAGGTCCTCCTCCATGCCGCAGAAGAAGACCACCGGCCACTCCAGGCCCTTGGCCGCGTGCAGGGTCATGAGCGTCACCGCGCTGGGGGGCGGGCCGCCGTCGTCCTCGCGCTCGTCCAGCGCGATGCGCTTCAGGTAGGCGTCGAGCGAGGGGCGCTGCTCGCGCGAGACGTAGCCCTTCACCGACTCCAGGAAGGCGTCCACGGCGGCCACCTTGCGCGCACCCGCGGCGGCGCTCTGCACGCTCGACCGGGCCAGCTCGCGCATCCCCACCTCGTCGACGAGGTCGGCGACCACGCGGTCGAGCGGCTCGGTGCGGAACCGCTGGCGGTAGCGCTCCAGAAGGTCGTGGAAGGCCTTCACCCGGGCGCCGGCCCCCGCCGGCAGCTCCTCGAACTCCCCGGCGCGCTGCATCGCCTCCTCGAGGGGGAGCTTGAGCATCCGCGCCTTGCGGGCGAGCCGCTCCACGGTGGTGTCGCCGATGCCGCGCGCGGGGACGTTGATGATGCGCAGCACCGAGACCTCGTCCCGGGAGTTCTGGCAGGCCTTGAGGTAGGCGACGATGTCCTTGATCTCGCGCTTGTCGAAGTACTCCTGGCCGCCCACCACGTCGTAGGGGATCTCGTCGGCGCGCAACGCCTCCTCGAGCGGCCGCGACTGGCCGTTGGTGCGGTAGAGGATGGCCATGTCCTTGGGCCGGCGCCCCTTCTCCAGCAGCCTCGAGATCTGCCTGGAGATGAAGCGCGCCTCCTCGTCCTCGTCGGTGCAGGTCACCACCTGCACCAGGTCGCCCGGCCCGGACTGGGTCCACAGCCGCTTGGGCTTGCGCTCCTCGTTCTTGGCGATGACCGCGTTGGCGGCGGCCAGCACCGAGGCCGTGGAGCGGTAGTTCTGCTCCAGGCGGATCTCCTTGCAGCCGGGGAAGTGGCGGTCGAAGCGCAAGATGTTCTCCACCTCCGCGCCGCGCCAGCTGTAGATGGACTGGTCGTCGTCGCCCACCGCGCAGACGTTGCGCCGCTCGCCCGCGAGCAGCACCAGGAGGTCGAGCTGGGAGCGGTTGGTGTCCTGGTACTCGTCCACCAGGAGGTAGCGGTAGCGGTCCTGCAGCTCGGCGCGGACGTCGGCGTGCTCGCGCAACAGGCGCATGGGCAGCAGGATGAGGTCGTCGAAGTCCACCGTGCCCTGCGCCTTGAGCGCCAGCTCGTAGCGCGGGTAGACCATGGCGGTCACCAGGTCGTAGTCGTCGCCCACCGCCTCGGGCTTGGGCTGGGGGACCACGCCCGCGCACTTGGCCCGGCTCACCAGCGAGAGAACCTTGCGCGCATCGAACTTCCGCTCGTCGATGGAGAGGGTCTTCATCGCCCGGCGCACCAGCGAGTACTGGTCCGAGGCGTCGGCGATGCCGAAGCGCTTGGGGTAGCCCAGGGTCTCGATGTAGCTCCGCAGCACCTCGCAGCCGAAGGCGTGGAAGGTGCAGACGGTGAGCTGCTTGCCCACCGCGCGCCCCACCAGCTCGCCCACCCGCTCCTTCATCTCCGCCGCGGCCTTGTTGGTGAAGGTGACCGCGAGGATCTGGGTGGGTGCGATCCCCTGCTGGATCATGTAGGCGATGCGGTGGACGATGACGCGGGTCTTGCCGCTGCCGGCGCCGGCGAGCACCAGCAGGGGTCCCTCGACGGAACGGACGGCCTGGGCCTGCGGCGGGTTGAGTCGGGAGAGGTCGAGCATGCGGCGCATCCATTACCAAGAATCGACGGGCCGCGCTCGCGCGGCAGGGTGGCCCTTGCGGGTGGCCCTGGCCGGCATCGGCATCGGGCTCTGCGGATGCAACCCCAGCGCCACGCCGCCCAGCGTCGCGGCCGCCCTGGCGCGGGCGGACGGGGGCCCGGCGCCGCTCCGACCGGAGTCGCTGCCGCCGCTGAACGGCAGGACGGTCCACTTCACCGAGCTGCGGCGCTTCGCCCCCGACGCGCTCCTGGAGTTCGCGGGGGGCAGGACCAGCGCCTCCACCGCGCACCTGGGGGCGGTGGCGGTCTCCGAGGTCGAGCGGCAGTACCATGGCCCGGACGAGCAGTCGCTGAAGCTGCGGCTTCTGGACACGAGCCTCGACCGGGGCGCCGCGCCGGCCCCGGGCAAAGCCTTCGAGGACGCCCAGAGGGTCGGCCGGCCCATCCGCACCGCCGGGGCGGCCGGCTACGTCGAGTACGGCAAGGAGAGCCACCTCGGGGTGGCGAACCTCATCGTCGCCGACCGGGTGCTGGTGACGCTCACCCTGCAGAACGCGTCCGGCCCCGAGGACGCCGAGCGGCTGGCCGCAGCGCTGGACCTGGCCGCCCTGGACAGGCTGGTGCGCGGCACCGCGCAGTAGAAACCCGCCCCGACGCGCCCCGGCCCGGGTAGGATCCGCCGTCGTCGGCACCAGCGCTCGTCCAGGAGGAAACCGTGGCCAAGGAAGCGGCACCCCTCGAACCGGCAGACGCCGTCCCCCCGCAGTCGCGACGGGCGTTCCTCGAGGAGTACAACCGGCTCCTGCGGCAGTTCTCCAGCGACCCCGGCAACCCCGGCAGCTACGCGTGCCAGGAGTGCGAGCGCTGCACCAGCTGCATGTTCTGCGAGCACTGCGAGGCGTGCTACGGCTGCACCCACTGCAAGGGCTGCACGGAGTGCAACCACTGCACGCACTGCTCCGGGTGCAAGGCCTGCAACGCCTGCGCGTACTGCGTCCAGAGCGAGGCCTGCTCGGGGAGCAACTACCTGCTGATGTGTCGCAACCTCTCGGACTGCAACTACTGCCTGGGCTGCGTGGGGCTGTCGAAGAAGGACTTCCACATCCTCAACCGCCCATACCCCCGGACCGAGTACTTCAAGGTCCTCGAGCGGCTGCGGCGGGAGCTGGGGGTCTGAGCGGTCTGGGCCCGTGGCGGGCCCGGGCTCACAGCGCGCGCAGCACCCAGCACTTCAGGTACTCGGTCTCGGGGACCCCCGCCAGCGGCGGGTGGTCCCGGCCGGCGCCGCGCCGCTCCAGGTACTGCACCGGGCGCTTGGCGTCGGCGATGGCGGACTCGAGCATCTTCCCGAAGAGCGCGGGGGTCATCTTGCCGCTGCAGCTGCAGGAGACCAGCACCCCCTCGGGCGCGAGAATGCGCAGCGCGCGCAGGTTGAGCTCCTTGTAGGCACGCTCGGCTGCGGCCACGCCCTCCCGCCGCTTGGCGAAGGCCGGCGGGTCGATGACCACCACGTCGAAGCGCCGCCCCTCCCGCTCGAACTGCCGCAGCACGTCGAACGCGTTCGCGCAGAGCACCTCCACGTTCGCGTGGCCGTTGCGCTCGGCGTTGGCCCGGGCCCGCGCCGCCGCGGTGTCCAGTTGGTCGACGGCGATCACGTGGTCGCACCGGCGCGCCAGGGCCAGGGCGAAGCCGCCGTGGTAGGTGAAGCAGTCCAGCCCCTGGCCGCGGGCGTACTCCGAGGCCCGCAGGTGGTTCTCGAGCTGGTCGAGGAATCCCCCCGTCTTCAGGTCGTCCATCAGGTCCAGCTCGAAGCGCGCCGGGCCCTCGTGGTACTCGACCCGCGCCGGGCCGGCGCCCTTCGCCAGCCGGCTGGCGCGGGGGAGGAACTCGAAGTCGCGGGCGGAGGTGTCGTTGCGCACGGCGATGAGCCGGGGGGAGAGCAGCTCGTCGAGCGCCTGCAGAAGCTCCGCCTCGCGCCGGTCCATCCCCTCGGAGATGGTCTGCACCGTGACCCCGTCGCCGAACCGGTCCACCAGCAGGCCGGGGAGCAGGTCGGACTCGCCGTGGGCCACGCGGTAGGCGTCGGCGCCGGGGAAGAGCTGCTGGCGGCGAGCGAGCGCTGCGGCGAGGCGCGCCTTGAAGAACCCGGCGTCCACTGGCTCCTCGCGCCGGGTGAGCAGGCGCAGTGCGATGGGCGACTGGCTGGCCCAGAAGGCGAGGCCCACCAGGTTCTTCTGGCCGTCGACCACCCGCACCACCGCGCCCGGCTCGGCCTCGGCCGGCCGCGAGAGATCCACCCGGTAGAGCCAGGGGATGCCCGAGCGCAGGCGGCGGGCGCCGCGGGGGTTCACCTCGGCGGTGGGGAGCCTTCGGCCGTTCATGGGGTCACTCCAGTCCGCGCGCGACGAGCTGGACGTCGTCCTCGCCGCGCAGGTGGCCGACCTCGTGGTTCAGCGTCACCTCCACCTGCCGGCGCAGCTCGTCCAGGTCCTTCACGCTGCGGGCCATGTTCCTGCGGTAGAGCACGATGGCCCGGCAGGGGCCGGGCCCCTCGGGGGGCTCGGGGCAGGGCTCGCCGAGGGACGGCCCGCGGAAGAGCCCGACGATGGTGGGAGAGAGCGGCGGCTCCACCGCGGTCAGGTCCTCGAGGTCGGGCAGGTCCTGGGTCGAGACGGGGATGGCGGGGGGCCCGGCGAGTTC
>CAZAIE010000202.1:0-9181 GCA_964485035.1 uncultured Myxococcaceae bacterium
CCCCCAAGCCCCTGCCCGCTCTCCGAAGAACTCGCGCTCCTGCGCGAAGCCCAGAGCGCCCTCGACCGGGGACAGACTGCCCAAGCACTCGCGGTGCTCGAACGGCACGCCGCGCGCTGCCCGAACGGAGCCCTAGCCCAAGAGCGGGCGGCCGCACGAGTCCTCGCCCTCTGCCAGGGCGGGCGCACCAGCGAAGGGCTGGCCGACCTCGCAGCCTTCAAGTCCAGCGCGCCACGGTCACCCCACCTGCGGCGCCTCGAAACAGCCTGTTCGCCCGAGACCACACCTTGAGCCGAGCCTGCCTCGCCCCCCTGCTCTCCTTGCTGGCCACCGGCTGCAGCATCGACTTCGTCGCCGCGCTGGGCGCCATGGGAGCGCCCCAGGACGCAGGGTTCGCCCAGGACTCGACCGTCACCCTGGACGCAGGCGCCGCTCCGGACGCGGGACCCGCCCTCGACGCCGGCCATGCCGACGCGGGCCCCGGTCCCGCCGAGCGCTGTGCGGCCGAACCACTCGCTGGTCCGGTCCGGTACTTCTGCGACTGCGCCGTCGGCGCCTCGGCAGCCTGCGTCCCGGGCGACGACGCGAACCCCGGCGACAGCCCCGCCAGCCCCCGCCGGACCTTCGCCAGCGCCCGCTCGACCACCCTGGAGATGGCTCCCGGGACCACCCTGGCCTTCTGCCGGGGCGGCTCGTTCGGCGTCGACAAGTACCTGGAGCCGCCCGCCTGCGAGGTCGGCCGACCTTGCACCTTCCGCGACTACGCTCCGACCTGGGGGCTGGGCTCCTCCGAGCCCGCGCCGCTGCTCACCGCCTCCGGGATGGTCTTCCTGCTCGCCTCGGGAGGACGCGGGTACCGCCTGCTCAACCTCGCGCTCCGCGGTCCCGGTGGTGCCAAGGGCTCCGACGACGGCGCCGTCCTCGTCTTCGACGGCACCTCCGACGTCGAGGTCTGCAACCTGGAAATCCGGGGGTTCCGCATCGCAGTGAACGTCGAGCAGGGCCCGCGGGGACCGTGTGACCGCGTCGCAGTCCGAGGCGTGCGCACCGGCGATCTGGGGGCCTACTCCTTCATCGGCGGCTCGCCGGACCTGGTCCTCGAAGGCAGCCACCTCGCCGGAGTGCTGAGCCTGGGCGGCGCCCCGCGCCAGCAGGTCCGGGACAACGTCATCTCGCTCGACGGGCCCTGCTCCGGCGAGGCGGTGTACGTCTCCAGTCCCCAGGACGCGCTGCGCTTCGAGGGAAACACCGTGCGGGTCGCGGCGGTCGCCGCCGGCCGGTGCGAGGGCATGCAGCTCAAGGGCGGCGATGGCGCTTCGCACGCGGGGACGCAGATCCGCCGGAACCGGTTCCTGGGCGTGACGCACGGCGTCCGCGTCGCGTGGTGCCCGGACTGCGCCATCGAGGACAACCTGATCGTGGTGGTCCCTGGCAACTCCTCGGTGGGCATCGACGCTGCCTGGACCACCCAGGGTGCCTCGGACAACGCCGTCACCACGGGCATGAAGGTGCGCCACAACACCGTCTTCTTCGGCCCCGGCTCCAGCGGCCTGGGGATCCACGTCGGGCGCGAGGGGACTGGCCACGTGGTGGCGAACAACGCGGTGGCCTACGCCGGCAACGGGGACTGGGCCTGCTTCGGCCTCGACCTCCCTGCCACGGCCTACGCCTTCTCGGACTCGAACCTCTGCTGGTTCCCCGGCGCGGCGCCGGGGGCGTGGGCCCAGGGGAAGGGCGACCTCGCGGCCTGGCGCGCAAGCTCGGGCCTCGACGGCGCCTCGCTGGTCGCCGATCCGCGCTTCCGCGACCCCGCGAGTCCCGCCTGGGACTTCCGGCCTGGTCCAAGCTCCCCGCTGATCGACGCCGCGAACCCGGGACGGGCCACCGCCACCGACCTCGACGGCGTCGCCCGGCAGGTCCCGGACATCGGGGCGCTCGAGCAATGAGCGGGGTCAAGTGACGGAAAGCGACGCCTGCGGACATGGAGGGGAGTCACCCGCCATCCGGAGGTCCTGGAATGCGCCGCGCTCTCTGCCTGCTCCTGCTCCCGCTCGCCGCCTGCGAGGTCAACGACCGCACCTGCACGCCCGAGACCGACGCCGTCTTTTGCTCCCGAAGCCACAAGGACTGCGGCCGGTTCACCGGCACGGACAACTGCGGCGAGCCCCGCACCGTCGCCTCCTGCGGCGAGTGCACCCGGGGCAAGACCTGCGGCGGGGGCGGAGCCCTGAACGTCTGCGGTAGTCCGGCCTGCACCCCAGCCACCTGCGCCGCGCAGGCGAAGGATTGTGGCGCCCTCGCCGACGGCTGCGGCGGGACGCTGCAGTGTGGCGACTGCCCGACCGACAAGACCTGCGGCGCAGGCGGCGTCGCCAACGTCTGTGGCACCGGGACCTGCACCCCAACCACCTGCGCTGGCCAGGGCAAGGACTGCGGTCCGATCGGCGACGGCTGCGGCGGGACGCTCCAGTGCGGCGACTGCCCGACCGGCAAGACCTGCGGCGCGGGCGGCGTCGCCAACGTCTGTGGCACCGCGGGCGCCTTCGACATCTCGGTCGCGCTGCACCTCGACAAGACCTCCGTCGGCCCCGGCGAGACGATCACCGGCAGCGTGACCTACCGGAACGGCTCCACGACCGCAGTCCAGGTCGGGGAGATCGTGATCGCCGCGCGGCCTCCGGGCGGAACCCACTCGGGCGGTCCGTACCTCGACCTCTCCCCCACGACGCCCGGCCAGACCGTGCAGCCCGGAGCGAGCATGACCGCCACCGCGTCCCGCTCCTTCACCGCGGCCGATCCGAGCGGTCAGTGGGAGTGCTACGCGACCTGGCGCGACGCGGGCGACGTCTGGCACGACGGCCCGAGCGTGTTCTTCACGGTCCAGGGCTGCCAGGCCGGCACCTGCACCTCGCTGAAGAAGGACTGCGGGTCGGTCCCCGACGGCTGCGGCGGCACGCTCGACTGCGGCACCTGTACCGGCGGCCAGGTCTGCGGCGCGGTGACCGCGAACGTCTGCGGGGCGTGCACCCCCAAGACCTGCACCCAGCTCGGCGCCGCGTGCGGCGTCGTCGGCGATGGCTGCGGCGGAACGGTCGACTGCGGCGCCTGCACCGGGGGCAACCGCTCGCTCTGGCTCAACTGCGGCGGCCCGAACTACTGGTCGTCCGACAGCTACTTCGTGGACCTCATGAAGCAGGCCGACGACTGGCGCCCCTCGAGCGGGACGGTGGCCGTTGACGCCAACGGCTGGATCACCTCGCTCGCGGCCGGCCAGACCGCGCGGACCTACGTGGCCTTCGACGTCTCCGACGGCCACTACCCGACGGGCACCTACACGCTCCTCTGGGAGGGCAAGGGGACGTTCTCGCTCGGCGGGACCGTGAACCGCACCATCACCACCACCGGCACGGGCTCGACCACCTTCGACATCACCACGAACAAGCCGTCCCTCTACCTCGACGTGACTGCGGTCGATCCCCCCGACCACCTGCGCAACCTCCGCATCGTGACCCCAGGCCACGCGGCGGACTACCAGACCAACCCCTGGAACCCCGACCTGCTGACGCTGATGGGAGGCTTCGGCGGCATCCGCTTCATGGACTTCCACGCAACCAACGCCGGCTACGGCCAGCCCGAGCTGGTGGCCTGGAGCGAGCGCACCCCGGAGGGCCACCGCAACCAGTCCCGCGGCCACGAGCACGGCGGCGCGGCGTACGAGCTGAGCATCGACCTCGTCAACCGCCTCGGCGTGCACGGCTGGTGGAACGTCCCCCACAACGCCTCGGACGACTTCGTGCTGCAGTTCGCCACCCTGCTGCGCGACCGCGTCGGGGCGAACAGCAGGATCCATATCGAGCTCTCCAACGAGCTCTGGAACGGGATGTTCGGCCAGGTCGGCGCGCTGCTGGCGAAGGCGAACGCCGCTGGCATTTCCGGACCCGACTGGCAGAAGGTGCTGCGCTACCAGGGCCGAAGGACCAAAGAGATCGCCCAGATCTTCAAGACCGTGTTCGGCGCCTCCTTCGCGCAGCGCGTGCGCATCGTCGTCGCGAGCCAGAGCGGCAACACCGGCACCGGGGATTCGGTCCTGTCCTTCGAGGACACCTACCAGTCGGTCCATGTCTACGCGACCGCGCCCTACTTCGGAGGCGACTGCGACAGCGACCCCGCGGCGCAGACCTGGACGCTCGACCAGCTCTTCACGCACCTCACCACCACCTCGATGCCCGAGGCGCTCTCGCGGATGACCGCGGACAAGGCGCTCGCGGACCAGTTCGGCCTGCAGCTGCTGGCCTACGAGGGAGGGCAGCACCTGGTGGGCTACGGCCCCAACGACAACCATGCAGCCGCGAACGCGCTCTTCATCCAGGCCAACCGCGACCCGCGGATGAAGGCGCTGTACGCGACGTACTTCGACGCGTGGAAGGCCCGCGGCGGCAAGGCGTTCTGCATCTACTCGAACGTCGGGACGCCGGGGCGCTACGGGAGCTGGGGACTCGCCGAGTACCTCTCCCAGCCGCGCGCAAGCGCCCCCAAGCTCGACGCGGTCCTGACCTGGATGGCGGGCAACGCGCCCTGGTACTCGCCGTGAGCCCGCGGGCTCAGGGCACCAGGACCTCGCGCACGGTCTGGTCGCGGAAGCTGGTGCGCTGGCGGACCATGCTCTTCTCGGGCAGGTCCGCCCGCTGCAGCAGGTAGACGGCGCCGGACTTGTTCGCCTGGCCGCGCAGCTCCGAGCCTTCCATCTCGATGTAGGTCGTGCCGCGGCCGGTCACCATCTGCGCCTCTGGCTTCTTGGCCTTCGGGGCAGCCTTGGGGCGCGGCGTGGCCGCCCAGGCCGGCACCGCGAGGAACAGCACGAGGGCGAACAGGAACCGACGCATGGCGACCTCCGGGCCGACGACGCTCCAGTGGGCGCCCGTCCGTGCCCGCGTGTCAAACGGCGCTCGAGAGGTCCCAGGCGACATGACTCCCGCCCGGGGCGGTGCTATCCCCCGCGCATGACGCCGGAAGCCATCGAGCACGCCGCACGGCTGGGCCGACTGCTGGAGCTGGAGCGTCGCGAGGAGAAGGAGCGCTTCGAGCTGGAGCGGTCCTCGCTCTCGCTGGAGGCGCGCCAGGACCGCGGCCACGCCCTGCTGGACCTGAAGCTCACCGACACGCGCACGCTCGCAGGCCGGGTGCTGCTCGAGCTGGGGCCGGCTCGCGAAGGCCGGGAGATCCCCTCGTCGCTCATCGGACCCGGGTCGATCGTCCGCGTCGCACGCCGGCGGAGCGCAGAGGAAGACGAGGAGCTCACCGGCGTCGTCTCCCGGCTCGACCGGACCCGGCTCTCGCTGGCGCTGAACGAACCCCCGCCGGACTGGGTGGAGTCGGGCACGGTGTGCCTCGAGCTGCAGCCCAGCGACGTGACCTACGAGCGCCAGCGCACCGGCCTCGCCCGCTTCGCCCGTGGAGAAGGCAAGCTCCTCGACCGGTGGCGGGCCCTGCTGGCCCAGGGCCGTACTCCCGAGTTCCAGCCCAACCCGGACCGCCACGAGTCGCCCGACCTCAACGCCGAGCAGAACGAGGCGCTGACGCTGGCGATGGCCGCGAAGGACCTCGCACTGGTGCACGGACCGCCGGGGACCGGGAAGACCACCGTGCTGGCGGAGCTCATCGAGCGCGCCGTGGCCCGGGGCGAGCGGGTGCTGGCCGCGGCGGCCTCCAACATGGCGGTGGACAACCTGCTGGAGCGCGTCGCCCGCTCGGGGCTGAAGGTCGTCCGCCTGGGCCACGTCGCGCGGGTGAGCGAGGCGCTGCTGCCCCTCACGCTCGAGGAGCAGATCCAGGCGCACGACTCGCACGTGGTGGCCAAGGAACTGCTGGACGAGGCCCACGCCTTGCTCGCCCGGGCGCGCAAGCAGGCCAGCCGCGGACGGTCGGCGGACCGCTTCGCCGAGGCACGGGACGCGCGGCGCGCGGCAGGCCGGCTCTTCGCCGAGGCCCGCGAGCGGATGCGCAGCGTGCGCGAGGGCATCGTGCGCGGCGCGCAGGTCGTCTTCGCCACCTGCACCGGCTCCGAAGTTGAGCTGCTGGACCGCCAGGAGTTCGACCTCGCGGTGGTGGACGAGGCGACGCAGGCGACCGAGCCCTCGGTGCTCCTGCCGCTGCTGCGAGCGAAGCGAGCCGTCCTCGCGGGCGACCACCGGCAGCTGCCCCCGACCGTGCTCTCGCCCGAGGCGGCGCGTCAGGGGCTGTCACGGTCGCTCTTCGAGCGGCTGCTCGAGGCGCACCCGAACATCGGCCGGATGCTCTGCGAGCAGCACCGCATGCACGAGCGCATCATGGCCTTCCCCTCGCGCGAGCTGTACGCCGGCGCGCTGCGCGCCCACCCGAACGTCGCGGGGCATTTGCTCACCGATCTCGAGGGCGTTCGCGGACCGGGCCTGGAGCTTCCGGTGGTGTTCCTGGACACGGCCGGGAAGGGCTTCGACGACGAGGCGGGCGAGGACGGCGAGAGCCGCCGCAACCCCCAGGAGGCAGCACTGGTGGCCGAGCGGGTGCGCGCGCTGCTCGAGGCCGGGCTCGCGCCCGGGCAGATCTCGGTCATCGCCCCCTACTCGGCACAGGTGCAGCTGCTCCGGTCCGCCCTCCCCGTCCCCGGCCTGGAGATCGACACGGTCGATGGCTTCCAGGGCCGCGAGAACGAAGCCATCGTCGTGAGCCTGACCCGCAGCAACGGCGAGGGCGAGGTGGGCTTCCTCGCCGACATCCGGCGCATGAACGTCGCCATCACCCGCGCGCGGCGGCACCTGCTGCTGGTCGGAGACAGCGCCACCGTCTCGTCCCACGCGTTCTACCGGGACTTCGTGGAGTACGTAACCGGCGTCGGGGGCTACCAGAGCGCCTGGGACGGCTGAGCGGCGAAATCGGGCTCGAACGAGCAGCCCGCGCCACCGGGCTTCATCCGAACTCGGTCCGTCCCAGCTGGAGACGGGGGATTCATCCCCGGCGACCCGAACTCGGTCCGTCCCAGCTGGAGACGGGGGATTCATCCCCCGGCGGGACCCTACTGCCTCACCTTGAGGTCGAACGGGTACTCGATGGGGTGGTCGCGGTTGTCGCCCGGGGGCGGGAACGCCCAGCGGCGGACGGCCAGCACGCAGTCGTGGATCCGGTCGTCCTTCAGCGTGGACTTCTTCACCAGCACCCGCGCGTCCGAGACCATGCCGGCAGGGTCGATGATCACTCCGACGATGACCCGGCCCTCGAGCTTCTGGCCCGTGTCCGCCAGGACCTTCTCGTAGCACTCCTGGATCTCCGGCATGTGGTGCTTCACCACCTGCCGGATCGACTCGGCGTCGAACATCATCTTCGAGACGTCCAGGCCGGGCTTCGCCGCGGGCTTGTTCGGGTCGGCCGCGACGGCGCCGGGCTTGGCCTCGCCGGTCCCGGTGGTGGACGCCCCGGTCACCTTGTCGTCGAGCTTCAGGTCGAGGACGGGCTTCTGGACCTCGATCTTCTTGTCCTTCTCCTTCTTGTCCGCCGCCTGCCCGAGGGCGGGGGCCAGGACCAGGGCGGTGGCGACGAGGATGCCGAGGGTCTTCACGTTGTGCCTCCTGCGTGTGATTCCGATACCTGACGCGCCGCGGATACTAGTCCTTCAACCCGGTGGCGGCGATGAGGATGCGCTGCACCTCCGAGGTCCCTTCGTAGATCTCGGTGATCTTCGCATCCCGGAAATGCCGCTCGACGTCGTAGTCGGTGGTGTACCCGTACCCCCCGAAGATCTGCAGGGCGTTGGTGGTCACCCGGCCGCACATCTCCGAGGCGTAGAGCTTGGCCATCGCCGCCTGGCCCGTGTAGCGCGCCCCCTTGTCCTTCAGCGACGCCGCGTACCAGACCAGCAGCCGCGCTGCGTCGAGCTCGGTGGCCATGTCCGCGAGCATGAGCTGGATGGCCTGGTGCTGGCTGATGACCTTCCCGAAGGCCCGCCGCTCCAGCGCGTACGCCCGCGCCTCCTCGAACGCCGCCCGGGCGATGCCCAGCGCCTGCGCCGCGATGCCGATGCGCCCGCCGTCCAGCGCAGCCATGGCGATGCGGAACCCCTCGCCCTCGCGGCCGAGCAGGAGCGCCTTGGGCACCCGGCACTTCTCGAAGAAGAGGCTGCAGGTCCCCGACGCGCGGATGCCGAGCTTGTCGTCCGGCTTGCCGCGGCCGAACCCGGGCAGGTCGGTGGGGACGATGAAGGCGCTGATGCCGCGCAGCTTCGACTCGGGCTCGGTGCACGCCAGCACCAGCACCGCGTCCGCCTGCGGGCCGTTGGTGATGAAGTTCTTCGCTCCGTCGAGGACGTAGTGGTCGCCGTCCAGGACCGCCCGCGTCTTCATCTCCGAGGCGTCGGAGCCGGACGCGGGCTCGGTGAGCGCGAAGGCCCCCAGCTTCTCGCCGCGCGCGAAGGGCAGGAGCCAGTCGCGCCGCTGGTCGTCGTTGCCCCAGCGCAGCACCGGGTCGCAGTAGAGCGAGTTGTTCACGCTCATGATCACGCCGGTGCCGGCGCAGCCGCGGCTGATCTCCTCCACCGCCACCGCGTAGGCCACGTTGTCCTGGCCACCCCCGCCCCACTCCTCCGGCGCCGCGACCGCGAGCAGCCCCAGCTCCCCCAACTGCTTCACCGCCGCCTCGGGGAACTCGTGCTCCGCGTCCCAGCGCCGCGCGTTCGGGGTCAGCTCGCGCGCCGCGAACTCCCTGCACATCCGCTGGATCTGCTGCTGCGCCTCGGTCAGCTCGATGTGCATGGCCCCCCTCGATTCCAAGGACGTGGCGCTCAGCGCGGCGCAGGGAGGTACTTGAGCGGGTCCTTGGCGATCCCGTTCTCTCGGACCTCGAAGTGGATGTGCGGGCCGCTGGTCCGGCTCGCCTCGCCGACGGTGGCGATGGGCTGTCCGGCCTTCACCCGCTGCCCCTCCTTCACCGTCGCGCCGCGCGTGTGGGCGTAGAGGGTGATGAGGCTGCCCGCGTGCTGGATGACGATGACGAAGCCGTAGCCCTTCTGCTCGCCCGCAAAGAGCACCTCGCCGTCCGCCGCGGCGACGACCTGGGTCCCGTCCGGCCCGGCGATGTCCACGCCGTCGTGGCGGGTGTCTCCGCGCGGCCCGAAGCGGGCGTAGAGGACGCCGTACATGGGCCACTGCAGGGG
>CAZAIE010000203.1:0-5626 GCA_964485035.1 uncultured Myxococcaceae bacterium
GCATGACGAGGCCGCGGCGGGGCAGAATCCACACGACAAGTGAAGCCTGGAGGCTGTCGATGGAAGTGAAGGAGAGCACCGAGAAGGTGGGCAAGCGGGCATCGCGTCGTCGCCAGCAGCGGGGGCTGAGCCTCAAGCGGTACTTCACGACCGTAGGGGTCGACCCCGCCGACGAGATCGCCTGGGAGAAGCGGTCCGCCTCCATCACCGGCGAGGGCGGCGAGGTCATCTTCGAGCAGAAGGACGTGGAGATCCCCAAGGCCTGGTCCGCGCTCGCCACCAACGTCGTCGCCTCCCGCTACTTCCGCGGCACCCCGGGCACGCCCGACCGCGAGGGTTCAGTGCGGCTCATGGTGCACCGCGTCTGCAACACCATCACGCGCTGGGGCAGGGAGGCCGGTTACTTCGCCACCGAAGACGACGCCGCGACCTTCTGCGACGAGCTGACGCACCTCATCCTGCACCAGTCGATGAGCTTCAACTCGCCGGTCTGGTTCAACGTGGGCATCGAGGAGCACCCCCAGTGCTCGGCGTGCTTCATCAACTCGGTCAACGACTCGATGGACTCCATCCTGTCGCTGGCGAAGACCGAGGGCATGCTCTTCAAGTACGGCTCAGGGACCGGCACCAACTTCTCCAGCCTGCGCTCCTCCAAGGAGCAGCTCGCCGGGGGCGGCACGGCCTCGGGCCCGGTGTCCTTCATGCGCGGCTTCGACGCCTTCGCCGGGGTGATCAAGTCGGGCGGCAAGACCCGCCGCGCCGCGAAGATGGTGATCCTCAACACCGAGCACCCCGACATCCTCGAGTTCGTGCGCTGCAAGTCCTCCGAGGAGAAGAAGGCCTGGGCGCTCATCGACTCCGGCTACGACGGGTCCTTCAACGGCGAGGCCTACAAGTCGGTGTTCTTCCAGAACTCCAACAACTCGGTGCGCGCGTCCGACGCGTTCATGCGGGCGGTGGAGAACGACGAGCCCTGGTCCACGCGCGCGGTCACCGATGGCCGCAAGATGGAGACGCTGCAGGCGAAGGACATCTTCCGGGAGATCGCCACCAACGCGCACGTCACCGGCGACCCGGGCATGCAGTTCCACGACACCATCAACAACTGGCACACCTGCTCGGCGACCGACGCCATCCACGCCAGCAACCCCTGCTCCGAGTACATGTTCCTGAACGACTCGGCCTGCAACCTGGCGTCGCTGAACCTGATGCACTTCCGGACGCTGGACGGCGAGTTCGACGCGGAGGCATTCGCCCACGCGGTGGAGCTCACCATCCTCGCCCAGGAGATCCTCGTCGACGCCGCGCGCTACCCCACCGAGAAGATCGGCGAGAACAGCAAGACCTTCCGGCCGCTGGGCCTGGGCTACGCCAACCTGGGCGCGCTGCTGATGGCGCGCGGGCTGCCCTACGACAGCGACGAGGGCCGCGCCTACGCCGCCGCCATCACCTCGCTCATGACCGGACACGCGTACCGGACCAGCGCGCGCATCGCGGCGGAGATGGGGCCCTTCGCAGGCTTCGAGAAGAACCGCGAGCCGATGCTCAAGGTCGTCCGCCAGCACCGGCAGCAGGCGCTGATGCTCGACGGGGCGCGCGTCCCGCCCAGCCTGATGCAGGCCTCGCGCGCCGCCTGGGACCAGGCGCTGACGCTGGGGGTCTCGCAGGGCTACCGCAACGCGCAGGTGACCGTGCTCGCGCCCACCGGGACCATCGGCTTCATGATGGACTGCGACACCACCGGCATCGAGCCGGACATTGCGCTCGTGAAGTACAAGAAGCTGGTCGGCGGCGGCATCCTGAAGATCGTCAACGGGACCGTGGCGCAGTCGCTGGAGCGGCTGGGGTACCCCGGCGACCAGATCCAGTCGATCGTCGAGTACCTCGACCAGCACGAGACCATCGAGGGAGCGCCGGGGCTGCGCCCCGAGCACCTCCCGGTCTTCGACTGTGCCTTCCGCCCGCGGAACGGCACCCGGTCCATCCACTGGCTCGGGCACGTCAAGATGATGGCGGAGGTCCAGCCCTTCCTCTCCGGGGCCATCTCCAAGACCGTGAACCTGCCGCCCGAGGCGACGGTGGAGGACATCGAGCAGGTCTACATGACCTCCTGGAAGCTGGGGCTGAAGGCCATCGCCGTCTACCGCGATGGCTGCAAGCGCACCCAGCCGCTGAGCACCGGGCGCAGCACGACCGCCGAGGCGGAGAAGCCGGCCGTTCCTTCCGCGGCGAGGCGACGCCTGCCCGACGAGCGCCGGTCCATCACCCACAAGTTCTCGGTGGGTGGGCACGAGGGCTACCTCACCGTCGGGATGTACGACGACGGCAAGCCGGGCGAGCTGTTCTGCGTGATGGCCAAGGAAGGCTCGGTGGTCTCGGGTCTCATGGACTGCTTCGCCACCGCGATCAGCCTGTCGCTGCAGTACGGCGTGCCGCTGCAGGTGCTGGCCGACAAGTTCGTGCACACCCGGTTCGAGCCGTCCGGCTTCACCAACAACAAGGACGTTCCCATCGCCAAGAGCGTGGCGGACTACATCTTCCGCTGGCTCGAACTGAAGTTCCTCAAGCCCGCCGAGAGCCAGGCGGTCGACGCCGAGGTGGCGGCGCTGCCCGCCCCCGCGAAGGACAAGGGGCCCGTCGAGCTCACGCAGAGGCTCAAGGCGGCGAGCGTCGAGAGGGCGACGTTCCTCAACCAGGCTGACGCACCGCCCTGCCACAGCTGCGGGTCGATCATGGTGCGCAGCGGCGCCTGCTACAAGTGCGTGAACTGCGGCGCGACGAGCGGTTGCTCCTGAGTCCGGCGTTCTTCTGACACGACGCGGGGCGTGCGGACCAACGCACGCCCCGCTCGCATTTCCCCCAGATACACGTCGGGGCGCCGCGGACTGCCGCGTGCGCCCCGTTGCCACATCAAGACCTCAGCAACTCAGACCGAATAGTCGATGATGATCACTCCGCGCTGAGGCTTCTCCTCCTCGCTCTGCTGAGGCACGTGGCTCGGCTCAGGCAGCGGGATCTGGACGGTCGGACGGTCCGAGTCGTGCCGCTCCCGTTCTCGCTCCCGGCGCTTGATCTCCTCGATGATGAACGCGTCGAGCATGGCCTCCTCCTGTCTCCTTTCCTTCCCCAGCAGCTCCACCCCGAACAGATGCAATCGTAGGGCCGGAGTTTCCCGACAGTGGCAGCCGACTCCAAGTCCCTGACTTTTCGGGAGGTCCGCTCGCCATGTGAAGCGGGCCCTTGGAACCGTTGCCAAATAACGTCTCTACTATGATGCCGCTGACGCGAGTTGACAAACTTTGCAGACCGCGTCGACCAACCGTTCGATGAGGAGTATCGCGCAGCCCCACGAGAGATTCATCGGCCCAGTTGCCAGGGCTGAGGGCCTCCCTGTTGAAAAAGGGCTGAGCCTCGTAGGATCAACGGCGTGAACATCGGATTCCAGACAAAGACGGGCCACCCCTGCTGGGCCGTTGTGGGGAGAAAGGCCCCAATGTCGTTTGCGTTTGCAGCGCGCGATTGGGGCCATTAGTTGAGCAGGGAGCCCCGAGGGGGTACCTCGGGGACCTTGAACAGCGCCGGAGAAGGGCCGAACCGGAGCGTCGGAGGCCGAAAATGCACGAGGACGCGATGACGTGGCTCCAGACCGCCCGGGGGAAACTGAGCGAGGCAGGGTTCCAACCGATCGCCGTGGTGGCGTTGGACCGGCCTACTCTGTCGGGGCGTATCTGGACGGACGGCACGTTGCAGTCGACGCAGGTGCAGGACTTGCTCGCCACCTATGCCGCGGAGTTGACCGCCAACGGGGTCCTTGACGGGGCGCGGCTGGCAGCGCCCTTCTCACGCCAGCTCGCCTCTGGAACCGACCGGGCCGTGACGGTCTTCGCTGTGCCGCGGGGCGCGCCCCGCATCGCCGCCGTCGTCCGAGGCAGCGCGGGCGCCGACCTGAACGCCGCGATGCAGGCCGCGGTTGCAGCCGTGCCGCGGGACACCACCTTGGAGATCGCGGCTTCGCTTTGCGAGGTGACAGGAGCCTCCGCAGTCCTCATGGGAACGAACGTCGAGTTCGCTTCGCGCGCGGCGTTCGTGCAGCAGGGCGCGACGGGTCCGTTCCTCGGATTGACCTGCCTCTCCCGACAGGCACTCGAGGCAGTGGCGCGTCTCCAGCGCGCGACCCAGGAGGGCGGGGCGCAAGTCCGGCGCGAGCGGGTGGGCGACCTGACGATGGCCTGCTTCGTCCGCCGCATCGGTGAGAACAACCTCGCCATCGCGGCGAGCCGCTTCGGGCTCACGCGTGCCGAGCTCGCCGAGGCAGAGAGCATGATCGCCGGCCTCTCATGCAAGGAGTCCGCTTCGCGCCTGAAGATCAGCCCGGAGACGGTCCGCCAGCGCCGAAAGGTCATCTACCGCAAGCTGGGAGTCGAGAGCTGTGGAACGGCGGTCGCCCGCATCCTGGAGCTCGAGCTCCCCGGGGCTCCGGCTGAGGGTGCAGGCAGTGCCAATGGTCCGCGCCCCGGCGCCGGCCGTGAAGGCGACCTGATTCGACACTGACCGGGTCTCTGGAATGCCGAACGCCGCGTCCGTGATGGGCGCGGCGTTCGCGTTTTCTCGGCCGGCTGGCTCGGCTGCTAGACCTCGTGGACCTCGAGGCTGATGTCCATCGCGCGCGCAGAGTGGGTGAGCGCGCCCATCGAGACGAAATCGACGCCTGCGTCCGCGACCTCGGAGAGCCGCTCCAGGGTAATGCCCCCGGAGGCCTCGGTCAGGGCCCGGCCATCGACGATCTCGACCGCCATCTTCATGGTCGGCGTGTCCATGTTGTCCAGCAGCAGGACGTCGGCCCCAGCGGCCACTGCCTCCGCCACCCCAGCCAGGTCGACCACCTCGACCTCGACCTTCATCAGGTGGTGGGCGGCCGCCCGTGCACGGCGGACCGCCTCGCGGATCGACCCCACCGCAGCCAGGTGGTTGTCCTTGATCAGGATTCCGTCGTAGAGCCCGAACCGGTGGTTGGTTGCACCACCGGCCCGGACCGCGGCCTTCTCCAGCGTGCGCCACCCGGGAGTGGTCTTTCGGGTATCCAGCACCCGGCAGCGCTTCCCTTCCAACACCTTCGAGGCGCGGGTCGACGCCGTGGCGATGCCCGAGAGTCGCTGGAGGAAGTTGAGCGCGGTCCGCTCCGCAGTCAGGATCGACCGCAGCGGCCCGGTCACCTTGCCCAACGACGTCCGCTTGGGAACCACTGCCCCGTCAGTGAAGGCGAGCTCGACGTGAACCGTGGGATCGACGGCAGCGAAGGTGCGTAGGACGACGTCCGTCCCGGCGAGCACCAGTTCTTCCTTCGCGAGGAACTCCGCCCACCCCTGCTGCTGCGCCGGAATCAGCGCCTGGGTAGTCACGTCCCCCGCGCTCCCGAGGTCCTCCTCGAGAGCCAGTGCCACCAACCGGTCCACGTGGTCGATCATCGCTTGGCCTTCTTCGCTGCGGGTTTCGCCCTCTTCGCCGCGGGCTTCGCGGCCTTCTTCACCGCGGGCTTCGCGGCCTTCTTCGCCGCCGGCTTCGTGGCCTTCCTCGCCGCGGGCTTCGCGGCCTTCTTCGCCGCGGGCTTCGCGGCCTTCTTCGCCGC
>CAZAIE010000203.1:5726-9171 GCA_964485035.1 uncultured Myxococcaceae bacterium
TCGCCGCGGGCTTCGCGGCCTTCTTCGCCGCGGGCTTCGCGGCCTTCTTCGCCGCGGTCTTGGGCGCAGCCTTTGCCGACAGCTCTTCCGGTGCAGCAACGCCGGCCTGGGCGAACTCGTTCACGGCCTCCTTGACCAGCCCCATGCCCATGTAGGCGACGCCGAGGTCGTAGTGGTCGGACTTGTCGAGCCCATCCTTCGTCCCCTCGGCGAGCCGCTTGAGCTGCTGCGCGACGACAGGGTCGGGACCTGCCGGGATCTTCACCTCGGCGAGATCACCGGCGAGATCCTTCGCGAGGTCGACCGCCCCCTCGCCCACCGGCTGCTGAATGACCACCTTGCCGTTCTCCGGTGTCGTGGTCTCGCTGCTCAGCCGCGCCATTCCCTGGACCAGCTTCGCCTTCTTCTCCTCGAGTTCGGCGATGCGGGCGCGATCCTTCTGGACGATCTCCGGGGGGGCGCGCTGCGCGAAGTTGGGGTTGGCCAGCTTCTTGTTCAGGAGGTCGAGGTCGGCGTCCACCTTCCCCAGCTCCCTCTCGATGCGCTTCTTCTCCTCGCCGAGGTCGATGAGGCCCTCCAGCGGCACGAAGATCTCGAAGCGCGCGTCCACGAACGAGGCGCTCACCCTGGGGCGGGGACCCGGCTCGGTCACGGTGAGCTCCGCCAGCCCCGCCAGCGGCTCGAGGTAGTTGCGGTTGCGCTCCAGCGTCGCGCGCACGGCCGGGTCGGCCGCGTGCACCACGGCGCGGATCTTCTTGGAGGGCGCGATGTTGCTCTCGCCCCGCACGTTGCGGACGCCGTCGATGGCCGCGATGACGGTGGCCATCTCCTGCTCGGCCGCGTCGTCCACGAGGTCGGCCTGGGGCTTGGGGTAGGCCGCCACCATGATGCTCGCGGGGTCGCCCTCGCGCCGCGGCAACCGCTGCCAGATCTCCTCGGTGATGTACGGCATGAACGGGTGCAGCAGCTTCAGGAGCTGGTCGAGGACGAAGACCAGCACCGCGCGCGTGGAGGCCTTGGCCTCCTCGTCGGTGCCGTACAGCGCGCCCTTGCTCAGCTCGATGTACCAGTCGCAGAACTCGCCCCAGGCGAACTGGTAGAGCGTGTGCGAGGCGTCGTTGAACTTGAACGCCTCGAGCTGCTCGGTGGTCTCGCGCACGGTGCGGGTGAGCCGCGCCAGCAGCCAACGGTCGGCCAGGGACAGCCGCAGCTCCTTCAGGGGCTTCTCCAGGCGCTTGGCCACCGCGGCCGGCTCGCCCAGGTTCATCATCACGAAGCGCGAGGCGTTCCACAGCTTGTTCGCGAAGTTGCGGTAGCCCTCCAGGCGCTCCAGCGAGAGCTTGATGTCACGGCCCTGGGCGGTGAGAGCGGTGAGCGTGAAGCGCAGCGCGTCGCAGCCGTAGGCAGGCATGCCCTTGGGGTACTTCTTCTTCAGCTCCGCCGGCAGCTTCGCCGCGTCTTCCTGCCCGCGGATGACGTCGAGCGGGTCGATGACGTTGCCCTTCACCTTCGACATCTTGTCGCCCTTCTCGTCGCGCACCATCGCGTGCAGGAACACGGTGCGGAAGGGCACGTCCTTCATGAAGTGCAGCCCGAACATCATCATCCGGGCCACCCAGAAGAAGATGATGTCGTGACCGGTCTCCATGACCGTGGTCGGGTAGAAGGTCTGCAGGGCCCTGGTCTGGTCGGGCCAGCCGAGGGTCGAGAAGGGCCAGAGGCCACTGGAGAACCAGGTGTCCAGCACGTCCTCGTCGCGCTTGAGCTCGTGGCCGCCGCACTTCGGGCAGGCGGTGGGGTCCTGCCGCGAGACGATGACCTCGCCGCAGGCGCAGTACCACGCGGGGATCTGGTGGCCCCACCAGAGCTGCCGGCTGATGCACCAGTCGTGCAGGTTGCGCATCCAGCCGAAGTAGGTGTTGGTCCACATCTCGGGGATGAACTGCGTCTTCCCCTCCTCCACCGCCTTGATCGCCGGCTCGGCGAGCGGAGCGATCTTCACGAACCACTGCGGTGAGAGCGTGGGCTCGACCACGTCGCCGCAGCGCTGGCACACGCCCAGCGAGAGCTTGTAGTCCTCGGTCTTGACCAGATGCCCCTGTGCCTCGAGATCGGCCACGACGCGGGCGCGCGACTCCTTGCGGTCCAGCCCGAAGTAGGCGCCGGCATTCGCGTTGGTCCGGGCGTCCAGGTCGAAGATGGAGATCATCTCCAGACCATGGCGCTGGCCGGTCGCGTAGTCGTTGAAGTCGTGCGCGGGGGTGACCTTCACCGCGCCGGTCCCGAACTCCATGGAGACCAGGTGCGCGTCCCCGATGATGGGGATCTCCCGGTTCACCAGCGGCAACACCACCTTGCGGCCGATGAGGTCCTTGTAGCGCGGGTCCTCGGGGTGCACCGCCACCGCGGTGTCGCCGAGCATCGTCTCCGGGCGGGTGGTCGCGACCACCAGCTTCACGTCGGAGTCCTTCACTGGGTAGGCGATGTGCCAGAGACTGCCGTTCTTGTCCTCGTGCTCCACCTCGAGGTCGCTGAGCGCGGTGCGGCAGCGGGGGCACCAGTTGATGAGCCGCTGGGCCCGATAGATGAGCCCCTCCTCGTGCAGCCGCACGAAGGCCTCGCGCACCGCCCGGGAGAGCCCCTCGTCCATGGTGAAGCGCTGCCGCTCCCAGTCGCAGGACGCGCCCAGCACCTTGAGCTGCTCGACGATGCGCCCGCCGTACTGCTCCTTCCACGCCCACACTCGCTTGAGGAACTCCTCGCGTCCGAGGTCGTGGCGGCTCTTCCCCTCGTTCTTCTTGAGGTTGCGCTCCACCACCATCTGCGTGGCGATGCCGGCGTGGTCGGTGCCCGGCAGCCACAGGGTGTTGAAGCCGCTCATCCGCTTCCAGCGCGCAAGCAGGTCCTGCAGGGTCACGAAGACCGCGTGGCCCATGTGCAGCTCGCCGGTGACGTTCGGCGGGGGGATGACGATGCAGTAGGCGGGCTTGTCGGACGAGTCCGCGGCGCGGAAGTAGCCCTGCTCGGTCCAGACCCGGTACCACTTCGACTCCGCCTCGCGGGGGTCGTAGGCCTTGGGGATCTCGTTGGTGTTGGCGGTCGTGGGGTCGGTCATGGGGTCACGCGGCAGGCGGGGAGATCCCGCGGTGGGAACGCGCGCGCCCGGCCCGAAGAAGGGAGCCAGGCGCGCGAAACCAGGGACTGGACGACGGAGCTAGGCCTTCGCTTCGCGGTCCTTGATGAGGCGCTCGAGCTCCTCGCGGATGATCGTCTCCGCGAGCTGGGGGACGACCTCCCAGGCGATGCGCTCGATGACTTCCTTGGACGCCTTGGACAAGGCCTCGCGCAGGAGGGCCTCGCCTCCGTCGGCCTCGCGGACCGCAGGAGCATGGCCTGCAGCAGGCGCGTGGGCAGCGGGCGCCGGGCGGGCCGGCGCCCGCTGCCC
>CAZAIE010000204.1:0-9167 GCA_964485035.1 uncultured Myxococcaceae bacterium
GCCCACGACGATCAAGCCGGGCACGACCACGACGGTCACGGCCACGACGAGGCCTCCGACCTCGACACTCCGGTGGAGGCGCTCTTCGCGAAGACCTGCGAGCACCGGATGAAGACCTTCGAGTGCGAGGAGTGCCGCTACGAGGTGGGCGTCGCCCGCGCCCCGAAGAGCCTCTTCGACGAGGGGTTGCTGCACACTGCCAGGGTGGTGAAGGAGCGCCTCACCCAGCCGCTCCCGCTCACCGGTGAGGTCCGCTTCGACGACCGCCGCGTGACCCACGTGAGCACCGCGGCGCAGGGGGTGGTGCGCAAGGTCGCGGTCACGCTGGGCGACCAGGTCAAGCGGGGACAGCTCCTGGTGGAGGTCGAGAGCGTCACCGTGGGAGAGGCCGAGGGCACGTACCTCGAGGCCGTGGCCACGCTGGGGCTCGCCGAGGCCAGCTTCGGGCGCCAGGAGCGGCTGCGCTCCGAGTCGATCTCCTCGGAGAAGGACTTCCTCCAGGCCCGACTGGACCGGGACGCGGCGCGCATCCGCGTGGACGCGGCTCTGGGCCGGCTGGTGCGCTTGGGCGTGCCGCTCCCCGAGGCAAAACTCCTGACCCAGGGCACCGCGCACGGGCGGCTCGGGCTGCGAGCACCGGTGGACGGCACCGTGCTGGCCATGCACGCGGTGCCCGGAGAGGTGGCCAAGGCAGAGGAGTCGCTGCTGACGCTGGGGGACAACTCGGTGGTCTGGGTCTGGGCGGACGTGTACGAGCGCGACCTCGCGCGGGTCCTGCGGCAGAAAGCCGAGGGTCCGCTCAAGGCGTCGATCTCGGTGAAGGCGTGGGCCAACGAGGAGTTCCCCGGGACGGTGGACTTCGTGAGCCCGGCGATGGAGGAGTCCTCGCGCACGGTGAAGGTGCGGGTGGTGGCGCCCAACGCCAGCCGGCGGCTCCTCGCCGGCATGTTCGCCGAGGTGAGGCTGCACCTCCCCGGGGACGCGGAGGCGCTGGCGGTGCCGCGCGGGGCGGTGCTCGAGGACGAGGGCCGGGCCTTCGTCTTCGTGCACCACCACGGCGACTACTACGTGCGCCGGCCGGTGACCCGCGGGCGCAGTTGGGCCGACCGCGTGGAGGTGACCTCCGGGCTCTCGGGGAGCGAGACCGTGGTGACCGAGGGGTCGTTCCTCCTGAAGTCGGACGTCCTGCGCTCGAAGATGGGCGCGGGCTGCGCGGACTGAGGCCAGCCATGGACTTCTTCCCCTGGTTGCTGGGCCGCCGCGCGCTGGTGCTCCTGGGCACGCTGGTGCTCACCGTCCTGGGCGTGCACGCCTGGACCCGCCTGCCCATCGACGCGTTCCCGGACGTCACCGGCACGCAGGTGATGATCCTCACGCAGGCGCCCGGCCTCGCCGCGGTGGACGTGGAGCAGCGGGTGAGCTTCCCCATCGAGCAGGTGATGCGCGGCCTGCCCCGGGTGCAGCAGGTGCGCTCGCTCTCCAAGGCCGAGCTCTCACAGGTGGTCATCGCCTTCGAGGAGGGGGCGGAGACCTACTGGACACGGCAGGTGGTGTTCGAGCGCCTGGCCATGGCCCGGGAGCGGCTCCCGGCGGGGCTGGAGCCGGAGCTGGGGCCCATCAGCACCGGGCTGGGCGAGATCTTCCAGTACACGCTGGAGAGCGACCGCCACGACCCCATGGAGCTGCGCACGCTGCAGGACTGGCTGGTGGCGCCGCTGCTCGCCCCGCTCGCCGGGGTGAACGAGGTGAACAGCTTCGGCGGACAGGTCAAGCAGTACCAGGTGCTGCTCTCGCCCGAGCGGCTGGTGGCCTTCGGACTCACCGCGGGGGAGGTGGTCGAGGCCATCGAGCGCAGCAACGCCAACGCGGGCGGGGGCGTGGTGGTGCGCGGCTGGGAGCAGGTCTACCTGCGCGGCGTCGGCCTCCTGAAGGACATCCCGGACCTCGAGCGGGTGGTGCTGAGGGCCAAGGACGGCGCCCCGGTCTACCTGCGCGACGTCGCCGACCTCACCATCGGCGCCGCGCCGCGGCAGGGGGCGGTGACCCGGGACGCGCGGGGCGAGGTGGTCGCCGGGATGATCATCATGCTCAAGGGCGAGAACTCGCAGGAGGTGGTCGAGCGCGTGAAGGAGGCGGTGGGCAGGGTCCGCGGCGCGCTGCCGGAGGGAGTGCGGCTGGAGGTGTTCTACGACCGCACCTCGCTCATCGAGGCCTGCATCGCCACCGTCCGCGACGCGCTGCTGGAGGGCGGGCTCTTCGTCATCCTGGTGCTGTTCCTCTTCCTCGCGGAGCTGCGCACGGCGCTGGTGGTGGTCCTCTCACTGCCGCTGACCTTCCTGGCGAGCTTCATCGCCATGCGGCACCTGGGGCTGAGCTCGAACCTGATGAGCCTGGGCGGGCTGGCCTTCTCGGTGGGCATGGTCGTGGACGCGTCGATCGTGGTGGTGGAGAACGTGCGGCGGCACCTGGCCGAGCCGGGGGCGGGCAAGCGGCAGCGGGTGGCCCGCGCGGTGGCCGAGGTCTTCCGCCCCGTCGCGTTCTCCGTCCTGGTGGTGGTGGTCATCCTGGTGCCGCTGTTCTCGCTGCAGGGCGTGGAGGGCAAGATGTTCGCCCCGCTCGCGCTGACGATGCTGATCGCGCTGCTCGCCTCGCTGGGGGTGGCGCTGACCGTGGTCCCGGTGCTCTCCGAGCTGGCGCTGCGCGAGGCCCCGGAGCGGGCGTTCGGGTTCGTGCGCCGGCTGCACCGGAGCTACCTGCGACTGCTCCGGGGAGCCGTGGGGCGTCCGAAGCTGACCCTGGGACTCTCGGCCCTGCTGCTCGCCGGCTCGCTCGCGCTGGTCCCGTTCCTGGGCACCGAGTTCATGCCGCCGCTGGACGAGGGCGCGCTGGCGATCAACGTCGTGCGCCTGCCCAACGCGTCTTTGGACGGGTCGGTCAAAGTCTCGCAGGCGCTCGAGCGGCGACTGCGGCGCTTCCCCGAGGTGCAGGCGGTGGTGAGCAAGACCGGGCGCGCGGAGATCTCCGAGGACCCGATGGGGCCGGAGCAGACCGACGTGCTGGTGATGCTCGCGCCGCGGCGGAACTGGCAGACCGGCCGGAGCAAGGCGCAGCTCGTGGCAGCGATGCAGCGGGACCTCGCCGAGATCCCAGGCCTGCGACTCTCGTTCTCGCAGCCCATCGCGCTGCGGGTGAACGAGCTGATCTCGGGGGTGAAGAGCGACCTCGCGGTGAAGGTCTTCGGGCCCGACCTGGAGGTGCTCAAGCGCACCGCCGATCGCGCCGCGGCGCTGGTGCAGGGTGTGCGCGGAGCCGAGGACGTGAAGGTGGAGCAGGTCTCGGGCATGACCCAGCTCGACGTGGTCATCGACCGCGCCGCGGCGGCGCGCCACGGGCTCGCGGTGGAGACGATCAACGCGACCATCGAGACTGCGCTGGCGGGCCGGCAGGCGACGACGCTGCTGGAGGGCCAGCGGCGCTTCGCGGTGGTGGTGCGCTTCCCCGAGGAGGCGCGCGCGGACCTCGCGCAGATCGAGCGGCTGCTGGTGGCCGCTCCGGGTGGCGAGCGGGTGCCACTGGCGCAGGTCGCCCGCTTCGAGACGGTGGAGGCGCCCGCGCAGGTGAGCCGCGAGAACGGGATGCGGCGGGTGGTGGTGGAGGCCAACGTGCGCGGCAGGGACCTGGGCGGGTTCGTGGCCGGGGTGCAGGCCGCGCTGGCGGAGCTGACCCGGGAGCTGCCCACCGGCTACTGGGTGGACTACGGCGGGCAGTTCGAGAACCAGCAGCGGGCGATGGCGCAGCTCGCGGTGGTGGTGCCCATCGCCCTGGTGCTGGTGCTGGTGCTTTTGTACCTGGCGCTGGGCTCGCTGGGCGACTCGCTGCTGGTGCTCCTGAACCTGCCCTTCGCGCTGGTGGGAGGGGTGATCGCCGTGGTGGCCTTCGGCATGCCGCTCTCGGTCTCGGCGGCGGTGGCCTTCGTGGTGCTTCTGGGCGTGGCGGTACAGAACGGCGTGGTGCTGGTGGCCTTCTTCAAGCAACTGCGCGAGGAGGGCCTCTCGCTCCAAGAGACCGTCACGCAGGGCTGCGCGCTGCGCTTCCGGCCGCTCCTGATGACCGCGCTCACCAGCTTCATCGGGCACCTGCCCATGCTCTGGGCGACCGGCTCGGGGGCCGACGTGCAGAAGCCGCTCGCGGTGGTGGTGATGGGCGGGCTCGTCACCTCGACGCTGCTCACCCTGCTGGTGCTGCCCACGCTCTACGCGCTGGTCCAGGCGCGCCGGGAGGCGAGGTAGGAGGCCATCGTCGTGGGGTATCCTCGGGCACCGACACTCAAAGGACCCGGCATGCACCTGCACCTCCGACTCGTTCTCCCGCTCGTGGTCTTGCTCCCTGCGTCGGCACTGGCCGCGGACACCTGGACCACGCCCGAGCCCGGCCTGCGCCACCTGCACCGCACCACCACCGGGCCGCTCGAGTACGACGCGCTCTTCGTGGACCTGTGCGATCCCTCGCTCGACCTGCGCGCGACCACGACCACCGAGCGCAAGCGCACTCCCAGCGCCTGGGGAACGCTGGTCGGGGCACGCGCGGTCATCAACGGCGACTTCTTCAACTACACGGACTACACGACCGTCGGCCTGGCCATGGGCAACGGCGCGGTCTGGCCGGGGACGAGCGACGGCTCCGGCTGGGCGCTGCTCGCCGCGGGCAAGGACGGCCGCGTGGAGATCCGCCTCGAGGCGGAGGCGCTGGGCACGAACCCCGAGCCGTGGATGCACGAGATCGTCGGCGGGGACCCGAGCTGCCTCGTCGCCGGGGTGGCGAAGTCGAGCACCGACAGCCACTACGGCCAGCTCCACCCGCGGTCGGCGGTGGGGCTCTCGCAGGACCGGCGCACGCTCATCCTGTTGGTCGTCGACGGGCGGACCTCGGCCTCGGTCGGCGTGACCACGCTGAGGCTCGGCGAGATCCTGCTCTCGCTGGGCGCCTGGGACGGCATGAACTTCGACGGCGGCGGCTCGAGCGCGCTCTGGCTGGCCACCGAGGGCGTGGTCAACAACCCCAGCGACGGGAACCAGCGCGTGGTGGCCAACCACCTGGGCGTGATGCGCCGAGCCGTCCCCACCGGCGAGCCGTCGCGCTGCTGCACCCCCCAGGCGGTCGCGGGCGCGAACGGGACCTTCGACGACGTCGCGAGCTCGTTCTGGGGGTACCAGGCCATCGAGGCGCTCTACAGCGCCGGCGTGACGCAGGGCTGCCGCGCCAGCCCGCCGTACTTCTGCCCCGACTGCCGGACGACCCGGAGCGCCGCCGTGGCCTTCCTGGTCCGCGCGATGGGCTGGACCTGCACCCGGCCGACCACCGCCAGCTTCTCGGACGTGCCCACCTCCCACGCGCTCTTCGGGGAGATCGAGTGCGCCAAGGTTCACGGCCTGACGCAGGGCTGCGGCGGGGGCGCGTTCTGCCCGGACGAGCCCGCCTCGCGCGCGACGGTGGCCATCTTCGCGGCGCGGGCGATGGGGCTGTCGACCTCGGCCCCGGCCACGAGCCCGTTCTCGGACGTGCCGACCTCGCACTCGGCAGCAGGGGCAGTGGTCTCGTTGGTGGACCACTGCATCGTCGGTGGGTGCGCCCCCGGGCTGTTCTGCCCGGACCGGACGGCCACCCGCGCCGAGACCGCGGTGATCACGGCGCGCGCCGCAGGGCTCGTCGGCACCGGCTGCGCAGGGCCCGACGCCGGAACTCCGCGGCCCGATGCTGGTGCCCCGCGCCCCGACGCCGGCACTCCGCGCCCCGATGCCAGCACTCCGCGCCCCGACGCCGGCACTCCACGACCGGACGCCTCGTCTCCCGGACGCGACGCCTCGACGCCCCCGCGCCCCGACGCAGCCCAACCGCCCGGCCGGGACGCTGCGGGCACCATCGACCCTGCCGATGCGACGCTGGCTGGACCCGACGCCGGGGACCTGGAGCCGACCGACGCCGAGTTCGAGGAGGTCGATGCCAGCGGCGACCCCGAGGATGGCTCCATGCCCTCTCAGGCCGACGCGCGGTCAGGGACTGCGGATGCGCACCCCGCGAGTGATGGCGGGACGGTCGATGCCCTCGGCGGTTGCGGGTGCCAGAGCAGCGGAGGAGCCACGAGCGGGCTCGCCCTCCTCGCGCTCGCCTGCCTGCGGCGGCGCCGCCAGCTCGACGCCTGAAGACGCCAACGGTCGCCCTCTTGCGGGGGCGACCGGGCGTGATCGGACTCGAGGCTCCGGCCTACCGCGGGAAGCGCTTGTTCATCTCCGCCATGATGGCCAGCGTCCCCGGGCGCGCGTCCCAGGAGTTCGGATCGAAGACGCCGTCGGCGACGTAGCGGCCGCCCTGGTACAGGTTGGTGCCCGCCGCGACGTACGCGCTCACGTAGCCTTTGTTGCGGTAGCCGAAGCCGTTGTAGGCCTCGGTGTACGCCGCCATCGCCGCGAAGTCGGTGGAGCCGTAGTGCAGGCCGAGCTGGTCCTTGATGCTCGACTTCATCCCCAGCGCGTGCACGGCCGCCTCCACGAACTGGTCCTTGCCGAAGTAGATGCCCTTCGGGACGAGCGTGGTGGTCTTGCCCAGCTTCTCACCGTTGTGCAGGTACACGTCGGTGGACATCGACGAGTTCTCGCGGAACCAGATGGCGGCGACCAGCTCGCGGGGCAGATCGGCCTGGCGCGCGATGGCGTCGATGGTCGCCATGCGGTCGTCGACCTTGTCCATCACCGCGCCGATCTGCGAGGCGTACTTCGGGTCCACGGTGAGCCCACCGGCGATCTTCTTGGTGAAGTCGTCGTACGCAGTGCGCAGCTTGCCGGTCGCGGTCACCTGTCCCGGCTGGCCGTTGACGTCGAGCGGTCCGCTCGCCGGCGAACTCGACCCGTGCGACGAGGCGTACGCGGCGACCGAGCCGCTCCGGTTCTTCACCAACTCGTTGAGGTCCGCGCCCAGGCCCGAGGCCACGCCCGCGGCCCGGTTCCAGTCGTTGCCGCCCTGCTTCATGCAGTAATTGATGAGGTGCTGGTTGGTCTGGATCTCGGGATGGGCCTTGAGGAAGGTCTGGAGCGGGGTCGCGGCAGGAGTGGTCGTCGCAGGCGTCGTCGTCGCTGGAGTGGTGGTGGTCGGAGTCGTCGTCGCAGGCGTCGTCGTCGTGGGAGTCGTGGTCGCAGGAGTCGTCGTGGCAGGGGTCGTGCTCCCGGCCTGCACCGCGCCCTTGCGGTCCTTGACCAGCACGTTCAGGTCGGTGCCCAGCCCCTTCGCGACGGCCTGCGCGCCGTCCCAGGTGTTCCCGCCCTGGCGGTAGCAGTAGTTGATGACGTGCTGGTTGCTCACGATCTCCGGGTGGGCGGCGAGCAGCTTCTGCAGCTCGCTCTGCGCGGGAGGCGGAGGCGCGACGTTGGAGGGCGCGTCGGCGACGCCCTGCTGGAGCGACGCGGCGTACGTCTGCGCCGAGCCCTTGCGGTTCCGGGTCAGGTCGTTGAGGTCCGCGCCGTACTCGCCGGCGACCTTCTGCGCGCCGTCCCAGTTCTTCCCCATCCGGTAGAAGTAGTTGATGAGGTCCTGGTTGGTCTTCATCTCGGGGTTCGCCTTGATGACGTCCTTGAGCGTGGGCTTCGCCGCCGCGAACTCGCTGGTGCCGGTGAGCGCCCTCAAGCTCGGGTTCGTCACGTTTCGCGGCCTCGCCGTCGTCGTCGCGGGCGTGCTGCTCGACGGGTTCACGGCGGGCTGGCTTCCGGTGACGCGGGGGGCGCTGGACATTTCGGGCTCCGAAGTAAGTGCCTGCAGCATTGTCGCAAGCCGTCTCGCGAAGTTGCCTCCCGCCTGCCCGGATTCGTTTGGGATCACGCGGACTTCTGCGCCTTCTGTGCGCGAAGCTCGCACCCCCTCCCACGCGCACTCACCCCACCTCGGACGCCCGGACAATGCTCTGGAGGAAGGCCAGGTACCCGTCCCGGCGACCTGCAACCCGGGGCGCGGCGAAGAGGAGCCGGACGTGGCCCATGGCCAAGCCGCCACGCGTGAGCCAGTAGTCGAAGGCCAGGCGGGCAGCCCGCGCGTTGCCATCCTCGAAGGGATGGAAGAAGCAGAGGTCGAGATAGGCCCGGGCCGCTGCTGCGACCGGGTGCACGCCGGACTCGCGCGCGTTTGACTCCAGCTTCCTTGCGAACTCGGCCTCGAGCGTCGGCCAGTGGCCGTAGGTCTCGACCCCCGCACGGGCGTGCGCTGGTCCCGCGCGAAAGCCAGCCTCCCTGCCAAGCACGAGCACCTGCCAGGACCGGAGGAGCGGCCAGTCGAGGGACAGGGAAGACCGGGCGTCAGCCCGCGCGCGGTCCAGCGCGAGCCGCATCCTCGTGGCCCGCTCTTCTCCGCGAGGCAGGTCGAACGACTCGATGTACTCGAGGTGGGGGTCGCGACCGGACCGCTTCGGGACGAGCGTGGCGAGCCGGGCGGCGAGGTCAGGACTGGGAGTAGCCCAATCGATGGACGCGGTCGCGTCGAGGTGGGCGCGCAGCGCGTCCCTCACCGGAGAAGCTCGACTGCCAGGCGTGCGGCCTCCTCCTGGCACTGCTTGCGCACGGAGTCGGACGGGGCGATCCAGCTCTCGAAGCGTCCGCCCAGGGCCTCCTGCGCCGCCGCGCGGGCCTTCGCGCTCGCAAGCCCCTTCGCTTCCAAGAGCCACGCCACCGCGGTCTCGGCGAGGGAGTACCAGGCGTCCTCGCACGCCGTCGCCGCCATGACCCGGTCCAGGACGCGGCCGACCGCCTCGTCGAGCTCGAGCTGCGCCAGCACCGGGTCGTCGGGCGGCAACTCCACCCGCGCAAACTCGCAGGAGAGCACCTCGAGGTGGGCCCGCCACTGGCCGAGCGCCTCGTCCACCTTCCGGGCCAGCGCCTGCGCGTCGGGGCGGCCGGTCTTGGGAAGCGAGTGGGACGGGCAGCACCACGCTTGCACCACCCCGCCGCAGCTCCCCTCCCCGACGGAGAAGCTCCAGCCCACGGCCCAGTCGCCCAGGCGCTGCACCAGCCCCAGGGTGACCGCCTCGACGAAGCCAGCGCGCCAGCCTTCGCCCCGCCGGTCCACGAGGGCCGCGATGTCCGCCGCGATCGGGGCAAGCTGGCTGCCGGGCATGGAGGCGATGCGGCCGG
>CAZAIE010000205.1:0-9152 GCA_964485035.1 uncultured Myxococcaceae bacterium
GGCTGATCTTCGCGGTCGAGCTGTCGCCCGCCTCGGCGGCCTCGGCCGGACTGGTGAGCCTCTCCATCTCCTGGCTCATCGCCCGCAGCCAGCGGACCGTGGGCTGGCGGGGGCGCACGACCGAGGTCCTGGTCCTCTTCGCCTGGTTCGCGCCCGCGGTGGTCATCGCGATGAACCTGGCCCAGGCGCTCTTGACCGACCACCTCTCGCGGACGCTGCTGCCCGGCCCGCAGCTCTTCCAGGCCATCGGGCTCGTGGGGCTGGTCGCGCCGCTGGTGGTGCTGCTGGTCGGCCTGGTCGGGTTCCGCCAGCTCAGCCTGGGCACGCTCCTCGCGGTGGTCGGCAGCTACCTCGTCGCCTTCTACCTCGACCTGAGCGGCGTGCTGCTCGGGCTCGCCGACTTCGCCTCCGGTGGAGCGAACTGGCGAACGGTGCACCGCGCTGCGCCCGCGGCGGTGGCCGACACCCGCGAGCCCGTGGCGCTGACGCCCGCAGTGGGGCTGAGAGAGAGCTGGGAGTTCGCACGCATCGCCGCTTCCGCGCGCGACCTCGTGAAAGGCCTGCCCGAGATGACCCGAACTCGCGTCCTGGTGGCGGCGACGGTGTGCCTGTTCTGCGCCGGCGCCCTGTTTGCGCCCTACCCGCGGATCGGCGTCTCCGACGCCATGTGCCAGATCCTCGAGCAGGACGACCTCCCGTGGATCGTGCCGGCGCGGAAGTGGAACGCGCACTGCCGGGCCAGCCCCGGCGCCAGGCAGTACACGCGTCGCGTCGGGTCGTTCGCGCCCACCCGCGAGGACACCCTGGCCAGCGTCGACGGGGGCTTCTGGGACCGGCTGGACACCACCTTCCCGTGCAACAAGGCGGTCTTCTCCCCCGCCAGCGTCCTCCCGCAGCCCGGTGGCGGCCTCAGCCTCAAGCTGGATCGTGCGGAGAACGCCAAGGGCCTCGCCACCGGGTCCATCGCGACCAAGGACAGCCCCGAGGCCAGGCTCACCTATGGACGCTTCGAGACCGTGCTCAAGCCGGCGCGGGCCTCGGGCGTCATCACTGCCTTCTTCCTCTACCGGTTCGACCCCTGGCAGGAGATCGACGCGGAGATCCTGGGGAAGGACCCGACGAAGATCCTGCTGAACGTCTATTACAACCCCGGCGAGCCGGGCGACCTCTACAACTACGGGTACCGCGGTACGCCGGTCGTCGTGGACCTCGGCTTCGACTCGTCCGAGGCCTTCCACCGCTACGCCATCGAGTGGGAGCCCGAGGAGATCCGCTGGTTCGTGGACGACCGGCTCATCCACGTGCGCCACGCCGGCCGGCCCACGCCCATCCCCCACCTCCCCATGCGCTTCCACGTGAACCTCTGGCCCTGCTGCAGCGAGGAGTTGGCGGGCCGGTTCGACCCGGGCTCGGTGCCGATCAGCGCCGGGCTGCAGGCCGTCACGATCTCGCGGTGGGAGCCCGGCCTCGGCTCGCGGGTGAAGAGCTTCGTGCAGTCGTACTTCTCGCCCACGCAGGAGCCGCCAGACCCCCGAACCAGCGCGAGCTGGGTGCATCCCTGAGACGGAACCCCCAGCTCACTGCGCGCGGTCCACCGCCCAGAGCTGCAGGTAGATGTCCTCGAGCACCAGTCGGGTGCGCACGCGCTCGCGTCTCTCCAGGCCCTGCCGGAACTGGATGGTGGGGCTCATGAGGAACACGTCGCCCGGCTCTTCCGGGAGCACGTAGCCCTCCTCCATCTCCGGCCGCAAGAACTGCATCCGCGTCCCGGGCTTGAGCCGGTTGGCCAGGGCCATCAGGTTGCCCGGGTGGTACTGCTCCATGTTCCCCACCAGCAGCGGCCGCGGCGCAGCGTTGATCGCCTCGGCGACCGCAGGCAGCCCGACGCTGATGCCCTTGGTCCAGCCCCCGACCTCGCGCGAGTTCGACCAGGCGCTCCCCAGGCTGGTCGCGAGCAGCACGGTGAGACCGGTCAGCCCGAGCCAGGTCGCATTCCTCCCGCGCCCTTTGCGCACCAGGAGATTCGCCAGCGCGACCTGCGCCACCACCCAGCAAGGCATCAGGTAGCGCGCCGAGACGGAGCGGATGCCTCCGAAGAGCAGGTCGGGCAAAAGCAGCATCCCGAGGGGCGCGGCGATGGAAGCGACGAGCAGCAGCCTCGTCTCGCGCGTCCCGCCGCGGACGGTGTAAGCCAGCGCCGCACAGACCAACGCCAGAGTCAGGCCCACCGCGAGCCACGCCAGGGCCGTCTGCGGCTCGCGCCCGAGGTCGGTGGTCATGCGGCTGACGTTCGTCCCCAGGATGCGCAGCAGCTCGGCCCGCGGGATGACGATGACCTCGGACCACTTCATGGAGATGCGGAAGGCCTCGTAGTTGCGCAAGAGGTTCAGCGCCCAGGGAAGGAAGAGCAGCGCCGCCACGGTCAGGGTCGCGGCGCTGGCCTTGGCGATGGTCCGGATCCGCCCGCGCTCGCGGATCACCAGCAGCGCGAGCTGCGCGAGGATCAGCGTGGTGGTCGAGAACGAGGTGTAGAGCGCGAGCACGGTGCACAGCCCGTACGTCGCCCACGCGAGCCCCGCCCGACGCGTGAACGTCGGCTGCTCCTCGGTGCAGCGGATGGCCCGGAGCAGCGCCGCGTTCGAGAGCACGATCAGCACGGTCCAGAGCGCGTACTCGCGGGCCTCCTGCGCATAGAGGATGAACAGCGGAGAGGCGGCGGCGATGGCCACCGCGGCAAGGCCGATGCGCCGGGAGCCGAACAGCTCGCGACAGAGCCAGAAGATCGCCGGGAAGCAGAGCAGGCTCAGCAGCGCCGAGAGCACCCGCAGCGCCCCGATGTCGTCGCCCACCCAGCCGATCCAGACCCGCGCGAGGACGTAGTACAGCGGCGGGTGCTGCGGGTCGTCCTGGGCCAGGCCGGCGATGGTCTGCACCACCCCGCGCTCCGGGTTGTTGCGCTGGTAGCGCAGCACGTCCGAGACGTCGAGCACGCGCGCCGTGTAGAGCGTGGTCTTCCACTCGTCGTGGAGGTGGCCGGAGGCGAGGATGCGCGTGGACACCTCGTCGTGCCAGAGCAGCTTGTCGCCCAGCCCGTAGAACCGGAAGAAGACCCCCAGGCCGAGCGCCAGGGCGAGCAGCCCGGTGAGGAACCACCTGGCTCGCGGCGACTCAGGCATCGGTTGCTCCTCGCCGCCGCTCCCGGAGACAGAGCCAGAGCGCAGCGACCAGGGTGGCGAGCGCGACTCCGGCCCCGGCCAGGAGCGCGCGGCTGCGGTAGCGCAGCGAGACGCGCGTGACGTTGGCCGGGAGCTCCGCAGCGAGCACTCCGTCGCGCGAGAAGGTCCGTCCCTTCGGCTCGACCAGCGTCCAGCCGGGGTCGAAGTTCTGGTTCACCACCAGCACCGTCGCGTCCCCGGCGCGGGTCTCGAAGTCCAGCGCGTTCGGCCCCCAGCGGACCAGCCGCACCTCGCCGCCGTCGGTCAGGTACTGCTCGCCGCGGAAGCCCTCGCCCGGCATCTTCGCGGCGATCTGCAGGTAGACCGACTCGTAGCAGTGGAGCGCCCCGCGGTTCGCCAGCGCGAGCGGCATCATCAGGTTGCTGTCGCCCCAGTGCTCGTGGTGGAACGGCCCCGGCGGCCCGGCGGGGCCCTGTGGAGCGTCGTACAGGCGCCAGAGGTTCGGCGGCCCGATGCGCCACGCGTCCGCGGTCCCGGCCACGAGCAGGAGCACCGCGGCGAGCGCACCCGCGCGGCCCCAGCGCTCGACGAAGGCCTCGGCGCCGATGCCCGCGAGGACGGCGGCACAGAGCAGGAAGGGCACCAGGAACCGTGACGGGACGTGCTGCGACGAGAAAGGCGGCAGGGCGTGCAGCGCCGGCCAGAGCCCGCCCGCGCGACCCACCGCCAGCAGCAGGAAGACGCTGGCGAGGAGCGCAAACGCGAGCCCGCGACGCCGCGCGAGGAGGAGCGCCGCGAGGACCAGGATCGCCGCCGCCGGCCCGAGGTAGGCGCCGTACTCGTGGAAGCCCCAGGTCAGCCCCTCCTGCGCGGGAACGGCCCGGCCGATGGTCTGGTCGCGCGAGAACAGCGCGTCGAAAAGGAGCCCGAACCCGGTGGACTCCAGCGCCTCGGTCTTGCGCGGGTGCTGCCACATCAACTCCAGGGTCGGGAGCAGCTTGGGCGCGGCGAAGCCGATGGCGCTCAGCCCGGTCGCGGCGAGGGCCTCGAGCGGGAAGCGCTCGCGCCGGCGCATCGCGAGGCCGACGCAGAGCAGCGTCAGCAGCAGCGCCACCTGCGGCGCCGGGTAGATTCCGCCCTCGAGGACGACCAGCGCCAGCAGGGCTCCCGCGCCCAACGCCGGAGCGAGCCTCCGGGTCTCCAGAGCGCGCCAGACCAGCCCGACGATCCACGGGACGTAGGCGTAGGAGAGGAACCAGGTGTGGCCCATGGCCAGGTGGAGGTAGTGCGCGGAGGTGCCGAGGAAGACGAACGCGACGGCGGCCCGGCCCAGCCGTCGCAGCCCGAGCGCCTGTCCGAGGAACCAGCCGCCGCCAGCCCCCAGCGCCAGGTGCAGCAGGATCTCCAGGTGCAGCGCGGGGACCGGTCCGGTGGCGAGGTGCAGCAGGAAGAGCGGTGAGAGGAAGCGCGCCTGGGGGTTCGCGAGCAGCGGCGTCCCGCCGCAGGCCCAGGGGTTCCAGAGCGGAAACTCGCCGTAGTCCCGGACGCTGACGTACGGCGCCCAGTGGTAGAGCAGGTGCTGGTCCCAGTCGCCGCTGGACCCGAGGGCTTTGAGGTCTGCGAGCACCGGGTAGCCGAAGAGCACCGCGAGGAGCAGGCAGGCCAGCCCCACCGCGAAGCGCTCGGCCCACACGAAACGCTTCGGGGAGTCGGGGGGCATCGCGCGGTGGATAGCAGAGGCGATGTGGGGGGACAAGCGCGGGTCGGTCTCCGCGTCGCGGGCGCGCAGCGCTGGAGCAGGGCCCGTGTTCGCCGTCGAGGTGGCCGGCGTGGCGGGAGGCCACGGTCCGTCGACTGGGTGCTACGCTCGGCCGTCCCTGCACATGAGGTCGCCGATGCAGAGCCAGACCACCGCGATGACGCTGCTCGGAGTCGCCGGGGTCGTGGTGTTGAGCCAGTTGGTGCACGTCGTTCTCTGCTGGCTCGCGTCGAAGTTGGTCACCCCGGCGACCGCGACCCTGGGCCGGGCGGCGCTCTGGTGGTTGCTGAACCTGCTGCTCTCGGTCGTGGCGTTCGTGCCCTTCCTGCTCGTGGTGGGCCTGGTCGCGGCGTCCGGCGGGCTGGGGCTCTTCCTGCTGCTGGTCCTGGCGGTCGCGTTCATCGTCGTGGCCTTCCTGATCCCGATGCGGCTCTACGGCATCGGCGCTGGTCGTGCGCTGGTGCTGATGCTCGGGGTCTACGTCCTCCAGCTCCTGCTTGGCCTCGCCCTGCGTCCCTTCCTCCCCGCGTCCTCCCAGCCGGACTTGAGGCAGCTCGCGGCGCGCGTGCAGTCCGCAGGCGTGCGCGCGCCGAGCGTCCGTCCGACGGCACCCGCGCCCAGCCCTCCGAGGCCCGGGGTCCGCGAGGTGACCATCGTCGAGCCGGTGCGGGTGCCGGTCGTCGACGACGACGGGAAGGTCATCGGCGACATCGAGCTCGAGATGGGGACGCGCGTGGAGTTCCTCGGCCTGGAGGGGAGCACCGTCGAGATCCGCTACCTCGACGCGGTCGCGCGGATCCCCCGGAGGAAGACGGACTACTGACCGGCGCCTCGAGGGAGCGGGAGCGCGCCGACCTCTACTCCCTGGCGCCGTGGCTCTTGGCCACGGAGATCCAGTGCTCCGCGAGGGCCCCTGCCTCGACGCCGTTGCTGCGCGCCAGGTGCAGCGCCGAGGCCATGGCCAGGCAGCAGCGGTCCCGAAGCGCCTCGGCGGTGGTCGGGGCTGGCTGCGCCGCATCGAGCTCCTGGAGCAGCGCGAAGTGGCGCTCCACGAACGGGGCCGGGTCCTCGGTCGCCTCCAGGCCGGGGACCGCGAGCAGCTCGAGCCAGGCGCGGGGCAGCGTGGCTGCGCGGTCCGCGTCCGGCAGTCGCCCCAGCGCGCGCCAGCGGGGCAGCGTCTGCCGGTCGCCCGCGGCGGAGAGGCCGCCCTCCAGCAGCAGCACCAGCGCCACCTCGCCCAGCTCGAGCGTGACCTGCAGGTAGGCGTCCTGCGCCGCCTCGCCCGCCGCCACCTCCTGACCGCGCAGGAAGTCGCCCACCGTCAAGCGTGGCAGGTCGGTCACCCCAGGGCAGGCGGCCAGGCAGGGGAAGGCCTCGCCGCGGTGCAGGTAGCCCACCTGCTCACCCCGGCGTTGGCGGCCCAGCGGGAAGAGCCGGCAGGCCAGCGGCCGCCCCGCGTAGACGGAGCATCCGCCAGCTGGGTCGTACTGGCTGCAGGTCGCCGCCGGGTTCCCTCCCATCCTCAGGCGGACCCCACCATCGGTGGTGTCGCGTTCCCAGAAGTCGCGGGCGGTCCAGCCCTTCGCGTGCGCCAGGCGGGCGAGTTCCCAGGGGTTGAGGAAGATGGCCTTGCCGTGGCAGCAGGTCCCCGCGCGGGTGCAGGTCAGGGGGAGCCGGTCTTCAGCGTTGACGAGAGTGTCCAGGGTCACCTCACGGGCGCATCCTATGCCGGCCGGGACGGGAACCAAGGGGCAGCAGGTCGGTCGCCGCGCCCGGTCACTTCACGCCGGTGACCCGCCCCGAAGGCAGCGGGTGCTCGACCACCTCGGCTCTTCCGAACGCGCCCTGTGACCTCTTCGCCCACGCTGCGTCCCCGTGGATCTCCACGCGCGTGACCTCGGCGGGCAGGCGTCCCTTGGATGCGCTGTCGGCGAAGAAGCCCGAGGGCCAGAGGTGGAGGACCGCGGCCTTCTTCTCCCGCCGCCGCGAGCGCGACGAGGTCCTCGAGGTCTCCGCCCACCCTCAGGTGCCGGAGCCGCTCGGCGAGGGCCGGCGGGACCTGGGGCATCGGCAACCTCGGTGAAGCCGACGACCGGCGCGTCGAGGATGAAGTTGTCCACCATGGCCCGGCCGATGCGCGGGTCCAGCGCGAGCAGCGCCCGCACGCGCTCGATGACGGCGTTGGCCTTGTCGCCGTAGGGCTCCTCCTTCCCCTCAAAGAGCTTGGGGAGCTGGCTGAGCAGGTGCTTCAGGCACCAGGTCCGAGCGGCGGGCTCGGCGCACGCCTGCAGCCACGCGTGGTGGAACGCGAAGTTCTTGCGCTCGACCGGCGGCGTGAACTCCGCCGCGGCGCCGAGCACCTGCACGGCGTCGGCGATACGTCTGCTGCGGGCCTTCTGGAAGCAGGCGAGGCGGTGAGGGTCATGTCCTTCCTGCGATGAAGAGCAGGGCCCGACATCGTCGTCGAAGTCCCCGTCCCGGAGGCACAGGCCGTCGTCCGCCCGCGCAGCTCTCGTGGCGTCGCGAGCCGGAGCCCCCCGACCGCCTACCTCACTCGAACCACGTCGGCGCGGAGACCATGAAGTTCCCGTTGGTCTGCGTGGCCTTGAGGTACACCCACTTCGGCGGGGGCGAGAACAGCTCGGTCTTCTCGCAGCTCTTGGCCCCGGCGCACTGCACCGTGCGCAGCACCTTCCCGCCCGGTCCCACGAAGTCCACCTTGGCGATTCCGCCCGAGTGCGTAGCCACCACCCGCAGCGGCGCCGCCAGGTACCCGCGCCGGATGCTTCCGTACCACCCCCCGTCTGCGTAGAACCGCAGCGTCCCCGCCCGGTCGCCGTGCGTGTTGTGCACGAACGAGCGGTGGGCCACCATCGCCGCCTTCAGCTCCGCGGCGGTCAGCGAGGCCATCCAGAACGCCGACTTCGCGGTCTCGTTCCCGCTGTGGGAGTCCGAGTTCCAGGTCGGGGCCACGTGCCAGCCCTTGTCCAGGAACTCGGCGTACTTCTTGAGCCGCGCGGTGTCGTCCGGGGCCCCGTTGAACTCCACCAGCTCCATCTGCGCGTCGGTCGCGGCCGTGGGCGCCGGCACGGTCCACAGGAACCGGTCGCTCGCCGGGTGGTTGAACTGGGCGATGGCCGTCTTCTTCGTCGCCAGCTTGCTGAAGTAGGAGGCGTGGCCGGTGAAGCTCGAGAAGTCCTTCCAGGGCCCGTCGTAGAAGAAGACGTTGGAGTGGTTGCTGGGCTTGTCGGTGATCTTGATCGACGTCTCCAGCGAGCAGCCGGCCACGAAGTCCGCCGCGTTCGCCGCCTTCGCCTGGCTCTGGCACGCCGCCCACTCCGCGTCGGTGCACCAGCCCCAGGTCACGTGGTCGGTGAGCTGCATGAAGTCCAGCCCCCGCGTCTTCGCCCGCGCGTAGCACTTGGCTGGCGACCCGGGCGGGGTGGCGTTCTCCGCGGCGTCGTTGGAGTTGCTGCTGTGCGAGTGCAGGTCGCCGCGGAACACCTTGAGCGAGGTCGTGGCCGGCAGCGCCGTGCCCAGCTCCGGCAGCAGCCGCTTGCCCGCGAACCCCAGCGCGTACGGCACCAGCGTGTCGTGCAGCGGCTCCGCGCTGGTCCGCTTCTGCAGCACCTGCGCGGCGCCCTGGAACAGCACCCACGCGGTCTGGTCGTGTCCCAGCGCGATGCCTGCGGCCCCGGGCGCGAGCACGGCGCTCTTCGCCAGCGCTCCGGTGTCCTGGCAGTACGAGTAGATGGCGCTCGCGGTCTTGCTGATGGCGGCGGGGGTCGCCGCCGAGTCGAAGCTCGGGACGAGGAAGCACTTGGTCCCCGGCAGCCGCACCACGCCCTGGGCGAAGCGCACGCCGGCGGGGATCTCCACGCGCTCATCCGAGGTCGTCGTGGACGGCTTGGCGATCCCGTTGCCGTCCGCGGTCAGCGCGTAGCGGTCGAGGGCAGTCTTCTGCGTCGTGTCGGTGACGTGGCGCGCGAGCCAGAGCGAGTGGGTCTCGGCGTCGTAGGAGAGGCCTGGGCCGGGGTTCGCGACGTCGTAGCCGGCCGCGGGATCCACTGGCAGCGCGTGGACCTGCGGCGCCCCGGGCAGCTCCGCGTTGGCGGTCTCCTCGAGCGTCGCGGCCGCGGGATCGACCCGCCAGACCTTCCCGTTCCCGAAGAAGAAGAGGCGGCCGTCCGCCTCCGCGAGCCCGCCCAGCTTCCAGG
>CAZAIE010000206.1:0-9145 GCA_964485035.1 uncultured Myxococcaceae bacterium
GTGGCCGCCTTCTCCACAAGTCCACAGCCGTTTCCCGAAAATTGCCGAAGAGCCGATATTGGGCGAAGGCGCCACCTGCCTGCATCCCGCGAAGAAACACCGGTTCCGCCTTGCCGTGCAGCAGGAGGCTGCAGGTCCCGTGCTGCAGCAGCGCGAAGGCGAGTGTGTTGATGCCGTTGCGGTCGGCCTTGCTGGCTGCAAGGTCGGGGATGAGCGCTGACGCAAGGCCGGCGGCGTTCTCGATGAAGTCGTTGAGATAGGTCGAACTCATGATGACTCTTGGCTTCTCTGACGCGCCTGGAGGGGTTCTTCACGGCAATGAGTTCTTCTGTTCGGTCTCGAGGCAGTCCCTGTTCTCCGCTCCGGGCGAGTTCATCAAGGCCTGCGCGGTGGTCGCCGGCACGGACCGCTCCCGCTACTTGACCTCGACCTCTTCGAGTCCGACGTTCGTGAACTTGTGCTCCCGTATGGCATTTGCGAGCGTTTCGCTGCAGAGGTATGTCGAGGGTTCCTCCTGCAATCGAAACAGGTCGGGGGCATTGTTGAGTTTGGTTGCATCGAGCACCATGTTCCTGATGCCTAGGATGCTGCCGTCCTTGTACCGATCAATGGTGCTCTTGTTTAGCTCCAGGGCGTCAAATGTGCCAATCGGGTTCACGAACACATAGTCGCGGCTCTGCACTCGACCGCGATGGTTGATCAGGACAAACGGGACGATTTCAATCTCGCCGACATGGTGCCGTAAAATGCACTGTGCCAGTTCGTTCGTGCAGGGCAGACTTCCGCTGGCGTTTCCGATAAAACTGCAAGGGAGCAGGCCGGGGAAGTCCTCGCCGAGCCGAAACCGGATTTCCTTGTGACTGGGGTAGGCGGCGTCGACCCGCTTGCCATCGGGGAGGCAACACAGACTGATTTCCACGGGGTCCGTTTCTGAATCGGTGGAATAGTACTCTGCGTGCTGTTTGTCTGCACGATCGCCAATTTCGGTCCATCGGTACCATTTCATGATGTGCTCCTCCGTGTAGAGCCTGTGACGCTCTAGAGGCCTCGATATGCCCCGGCTGGAAGATTGTTCACCGATCCGTCGATTCCCTTGTGAAGCGAGCTGTTGTTGAGGACGTGGTGAACCTGGTTCCCGTAGGGGATCGACGCCGCAGTGAAGTTCAGGGCCTCCACGAGTTGGCACAGCTTCCCCTTCTTCGAGGTGAAGCTCTTCAGTGACTTCACTCCGCTCCCGGGCGAGTTCATCAAGGCCTGCGCGGTGGTCGCCCGGACGGAGTTCTTCCGCTACTTCACCTCGACCTCCATGAGACCGATGTTCGTGAACTTCTGCTCATGAATGGCGTTTGCAAGCGTTTCGCTGCACAGGTATGTCGAGGGTTCCTCCTGCAGCCGAAACAAATCTGGAGCTTTGTTGAGCTTGGCTGCATCGAGCACCAAATTCTTGATCTTCATGATGCTCCCGTCTTTGTGTCGCTTGATTGTGGATCCGTCGATGTTTATGGCGTCAAATGTGTAAATGGGGTTGACGAATACGTAGTCGCGGCTTTGTACTCGCCCGCGATGGTTGATCAAGAGAAACGGGATGATTTCAGTTTCTCCGACGCGGTGCCGTAGGATGCATTCCGCCAGTTCCTTGCAGCAGGGTAGAAAATTGCCCGCGTTTGGCAGGTAACTGCACGGAAGAAGGCCGGGAAAGTCGTCATCAAGTCGGAGCCGGACTTCTCCGTGGTTCGGATACTTGATGTCAACCCGGCGACCTTCCATTAGACAGAACAAGGCGATGCCCGCAGGGTCGGTTTCGGAGTCCGCGTGATAGTACTCTGAATGCTTCGGGTCTGCGTAGTCGCCCAGCACGTCCCACTCGTACCATTTCATGATGCGACTCTCCTTGGGATTTCCCGACCTAGATGCCTCGATAGGCCCCGGCTGGTAGATTGTTCACCGATGCTGCGGTCTTGATACTGTTGGATCGGTTGTTCGCGGCGAGGGTGATGATGTTCGCGTACATGGTGTCCGAGATATCCTCCAGGGCTGCTCTCAGTGCCTCTGGGTCGGGGGTGTCGTGTTTCTTTGCGTTCGCCTCGAGTTGCTCTGCGATCCTCCTGTACGGAGCGAGAGCTTTCACTACGGCGCGGTGGATCGTCTTGCTATATTGCGGGTGCGAACCATAGTGCTTCGGCAGCCCCGTCTCGAGGCAATCCTTGTCCTTCGTGGGCAGAATCATGCTGTTGTCGGCGGAGTTCAGGTTGTACTCCTCGTCCAGCAGCCCATCGACGATGATCTTTCGAATGCGCGGGGCGATCTTCGCCAATCCGTCGATTCCCTTGTGAAGCGAGCTGTTGTTGAGGACGTGGTGAACCTGGTTCCCGTAGGGGATCGACGCCGCAGTGAAGTTCAGGGCCTCCACGAGTTGGCACAGCTTCCCCTTCTTCGAGGTGAAGCTCTTCAGTGACTTCACTCCGCTCCCGGGCGAGTTCATCAAGGCCTGCGCGGTGGTCGCCCGGACGGCCCCAGTGCTCTTCTGTCCGATGTGGCACTTGCTGTTGGAGTGTGCGTCGTAGGCTGCCCGGCCGGGCTGCGCCTCCGCTTTGTGGAGCCCCTGCCACCGATACGAGCAGCTGTTCTTCTCCACGTAGAGCGTTTCATGGCGAATCAGGCATGCTCCGCCTTCGTACGTGGTGGCTGTCTTGTGCGCCTTGTTGGTGGGCTGATATGCGGCGTGGGCTCCCTTCTTCTTCGCCTTCTTGCCCATGGCTCAGCTCTCCTTTCGAAGCAGCACGGCGCCGGCTTCGCCAAAGTCCGAGAGCGAGAGGACGAGCGACTCCGTCCCTCGCGAATACCCCCGCACGAACGCTCGCAAGGACATCGCCACCCCAATGGCCGCGCTCGCCGCCCCGGTATCCCCCAGGCAGACTGCTGGCGGAAACACGCGCGGGTTGCCGAGCAGCTCGTTCGGGACGGCCGCCTGAGCGGCCCCGAAGGCCGCAGCGCGCCACTCCTCGCCGTTGAGGTCGACAATCATGTCTCCGGAGAACCGTTCGGCTCCGTCCCTGGAGGAGATCGCTTCTCGCAGCACCCGTGCGAGCGCCGGGTTGTGTCGTGCGCTGGGCTCGAGGAAATGAGGTCCGTCGGGGTCGAACGCGGCGTGGGCCACCGACCCCAGTGCACGGACGCCCCGCCTCTCTGCGCCCGCTTGGTTCTCGAGCAGCAGGGCGCACGCCGCTTCGCCGGGGGCCAGCCCCACCGGGTTCGCTTCACACTTCAGGCGCTGATACTCGGCGAGCCACTGGAGCGAATGGCCGTCGAGCAGGCTGTCGACGGCGAGGATCACGACCCGCGCGAGCTCTCCCCCCTGCAGCCACTCGCCCGCCAGGGACATCGCATGTGCCGTACCGGCATGCCCCTCGCTCAAGACTTGGAAGTTCGCTTTGTTCAGGAGCAGCCCGGCCTCCTTGAGCGCCGGTCTGATGCAGGAATCCCAGACCGTCTCAGCCCTGCAAGCCGGCAAGTCGAAGAGCCGGGCGTCGGTCAGCACCGGGGTCACCAGGAGGAGCCCCGTCTTGTCCCAGAACCCCGCGTCTGTTGCCGGGGGGAATTTCGCGCTGCTGGCGAGGTCCTCCAGCGCAGCTTGGGCCAGAATCATCCAGCGCGCGGGAGCTGCGAAGCCTTCCGTGGTGCTCCCCGCCGGATGTCCGATCACGGGGACCGCTTCGTGGGCGTCAAAATCGATCGCTTGTTGATGCGCGATCTCGGTTGGGCGGCTGAGGCCCGCTCGGATGGCGGCGCAGGCCGTCGCCACGTCCCCCAACGACGAGGCCATTCCTGCCGCGGTGAGGACCGTCCGGCCGATTTGGCCTCTCGCTGTCATGGACGACCCTCAGAGCTCATCGTCGCAGAGGGCGCACTTCGGCTTCTCATTGGACCCCTCGCCTCCCATGGCCATCGCGATCACCGGCCCTTGCAGGACAGGCATCGGGGGGGTGTTCTTGTCGTTGTGCAGCATCAGGTCGAATGCCCTCGCCACGCCCTTTCCCTCGACCTGTACGTCGAAGGAGTAGTTGACGAACTCGGCTTTGCCCTTCGTCTTGCTCGAGACCACGCCGCCCGCGGAGCCGGCCTCGTCGCCCATGCTGGTGCTGAAGTTGGAGTCCTCGAGACAGATCGACTCCCCGTCGCACTTCACCTTCTTGCTCCCCTTGGCGGTGTCGCTCGACTTCGCGATGTTCGGGTAGGGGATGGGAACGGGCCCGCCGGGGCTTGGCGTCTTGCACGCGTCGGGGAACGCGATGGAGATGCCGTTGCTGCTCGCATGGACGACCGACATGAAGTTGACACCGACTGTGACCGGCAAGCCCCACCTCCGGAGCGTCGGACCGTGACGCCCCGTCTTGCTACCAGAGGAACGAGCGGGGATGCAATTCGGCAGTGTCGCCGGGGGACCGCCACCACGCCGTGCGCCACAGTGCGTTCGAGGTCGCCACATACTTCTTGTCATTGCACCGGATCACCCTGTCGGGGATACTCCGCCCCTTCGACTAGGGATGGGAGTAGCCCATGGAGCGGCTCGTACGACTGGGTGTCCTGATTCTCGCTTGCAGGGTTGCCGCGGCGTGTGGCGGAGACCCCATCACCAGCGAGAAGACCTGCAAGCAGAACAACGGAGGCTGCCACGCGCGCGCCACGTGCTCGATGGAGAACGGGCTCGCGGTCTGCGAGTGCAGCCAGGGGTTCTACGGGGACGGGATTCGGGCCTGCGACGAGATGCTGGTGGTCACCTCTCCTGCGGAAGGTGCGGTGTTCTCCCTGGCGGCCCCGGGGCAACTCAACGTCGCCGGGTCCACCAAGGGCGTCACTTCGGTGAAGTTCACCATCGATGGTGGGGAGCCCCAGGCGGCGAGCCTCTCGAGTGGGGCGTTCAGCACCACCGTGGCATTGAAGGACGAGGATGGGGTCTCCCATACCCTCGAGATCACCGCGGACGATGGCGCCGGCAACACGGCGAAGGTGACCCGGAAATACCTCGTCGACCGGGTGGCGCCCCAGATCGCGATCGTCTCTCCCGCCGAAGATGCGGCCTGCACGGCCACTGCCTGTAGGGGCGCCGTGGTCAACCTCGCGATGTCGACACTGTCGTTCGAGGGGACCGCGACCGACGGCGGTGGGTTGGCCGCGGTGAACGGAGTGAAGGCGAGCTTGGATGGAATGCAGCTGACCTCCTTCGTCACGCCCGGCGCATGGACCACGACCTGGCGCGACCTCCCCGCCGAAGATGGTCTGGAGCACAGCTTCGTGGTCACCGCGACGGATGCGGCTGGGAACTCTGCTGCTGTCGCGCGGAAGGTCTGGGTCGATCGCGTTGCCCCGAAGTGCAGCGTTCCACAGAACGGAAAGCGGCTCGTCGCGAGGAATGCGCCCCTGCTCAGTTGCTCGGAGCGCATGGACGTGGACTCGGTGATTGCGGCGGTGAGCTTCGTGCCTCCGGGCATCGGCTCCTCGGATGGCAAGGTCTTCCGGTACTCCGACGCCAGCGCGCTCCAGCCCTACACCGCCTATTCGATGACCGTGGGTCCAAGCGCCCATGACCGTGCGGGCAATCCTCTCGAGGCTGCGGTCGAACAGCGCTTCTTGACCGAGGCGGTGCTCCCTGCGGCGGACGCGACGCTTCCCGCGACTGCCAACGCGATCGGGTTTCGCAACAGCAGATCCATCCTCCAGGTCGTCACGGACCTCGACGGCAAGCCAATCATCCTGTTCCTGACGGGCACGACGTCTACGGGGCTCGGAGCGACCGTGGCGCGTTGGGACGGCCGGGCGACCTGGGAGTTCTCGCCGCTGCCTCTCACGCTGCCAGCGTGCTCCAGCGGGTGCGCCATGCGCGACCTGCTCGACCTGCGCGTCAACTCGAGTGTGGACGCCGAACTCACGCTCTCGAGCGAGTTGGAAGTCCTCACCCAGACGCTCACGAGTTCAACTGCCGATGCAATCTACTACCTGCGGTCCAAGGAGCTGAAGTCCTGGGCCGGGCTCGCAGGGGGCTCTGCGGACCGAGTCGCGAACAGCCAGGGTTTCCGACGGTCTTCGTTCGTTCGGGAGTACCTGACCACCGCCGCGGTGACCTCGGTCCTGACGTATGTCGATGGCGGCAAGCAGTACGCCATCGTGCGAAGGAACCTCTCGGGGACTGCCTGGGAGCCGGCTCCCACCCCGCTGGGATTGCCTTCTTCGCCGGAGGGCTACCTGCTGGAGGGATGTGTCGCATCGAGTCGCGACAGCAAGCGGTTCGTCGTGGTCCCGACCGCGGTCGAACTCCCATTCACCTTCGTGGACCCTGGGACCGCTCACTTCGGTGCAGCCCAGCAGCGGACGCCGACTCCGGGCGGATTCGTGGCTTCCGGTTCGGCATTCCTCCTGTGGGCAGGCCAACGGTCGGCGGTTGACGGCACGTTGGTCGCGCACCTCGCGTGCTCTGTCGCCCCCGACCAGGCAGCGCAGTGGAAGGTGGGCCCCGACTCGGTCATCGACTCCGCTCTCCAGGGGACCCCGAGCAGCGTGAGTGTCTCGAGCGGCAAGGAGAAGACCGGCCTGGTACTGCGCAAGGACGAGTACGCGTTCTTCGGCAGCGTGGAGGACCTCCAATGCAGCGCCGCGAAGGCACCAGTCTGGCTGAAGCCCGTGTCGGGCGCGCGCGCGGCCGCCGTCGCAGTGGGGCCGGACGACGTGCTCTGGCGGGCGTGGATTGACGAAGCGGGCAAGGTCCACCTGTCACACTGACGAGCGGCTCCCGACCCGCCTCGCCGTGCTAGCCTTCGGGCCCGATTCGGCAAGGAATGGGATCATGCTCCGAAGTGCGCTCATCACGCTGTGTGCGATTGGGATGCTGGCAGTGAGCGGGAGGACCGCCTGGAGTGCCGCGCGCTCCGGCACGGGGGATGACCTGGAGGCCAGCGGAGGAGCTCCGATCGAGGACGACCCCGCGACGCTGGAGTTGCGGGCCGCCAGGAACGCCGAGCTCAAGGCGGTGGGGGCCGCAGGCCGCGCCGTCCTCGACAAGGACGTGAAGCCCTTCCCTTCGCTGCCGGCCATGGCTGCCAAGTACGACATCCCCATCGTCTACACGGGGCGCGTCTCCTGGTTCATCGACTTCTTCAAGGGGCCGGGGCGGCAGTTCTACTCCACGTGGCTCGCCCGGTCGTCCCGCTTCATCCCGCTGTTTCGGGAGGTGCTCCAGGAGCACGGCGTGCCGCGTGACCTGGTCTATCTCGCGATGGTCGAGAGCGGCTTCGCCATGCAAGCCGTGTCCCCGGTGGGCGCCACTGGCCCCTGGCAGTTCATGGAGCCGACCGGCAAGCAGTACGGTCTGAGGCGCAACTTCTGGGTCGACGAGCGGCGCGACCCGGTCAAGGCGACCCACGCTGCTGCCAGATACCTCAAGGACCTCCACCAGAAGTGGAACGACTGGTACCTCGCCTGGGCGGAATACAACTCCGGTCCGTGGCGGATTGCGAAGGGAATCGAGAAGCACGGAACGCGCAACTTCTGGACCCTCGCCGCTGGAGACACCTTCCTCGACGAGACCAAGAACTACGTGCCGAAGATCATCGCCGCGGCGCTGGTGGCCAAGCACGCGGAGATCTTCGGCTTCGAGACGGTTCGCTGGCACTCCCGGTTCGAGTTCGACCTGGTCGAGTTGAGCAACCCGGTGGAACTCTCGGTCCTGGCCTCCTGCGTCCGGAGCTCGGAAGAGGTCCTCCGGGACCTGAACCCCGAGCTGCTTCGACGGGTGACGCCGCCCATGAGCGAAGGCGTCTACGAGTTCCGTGTGCCCAAGGGACGAGCGGACGACTTCAAGAGCTGCATCCTTCCCACGCTGACCGTGAAGTACCGCAAGCACGTCGTCCAGCGCGGGGAGACCATTCGGAAGATCGGCCAGCAGCACCGCACCGAGCCCATGGACATCGTGGCCCTGAATCGGCTCGAGGGCCGTGCCCCTCGAGTCGGAGAGCAGTTGGTCATTCCCGAACCGTTGTAGGCGCCCTCGAGCCGCGAGGCTGCGATGTGGAGTCTTCGATGCGAACCACCCTGAGCCTTCCGTTCCGGTCGCTCGAACTCTGGCCCCGAGGCCGCCAGCCTCTCGCGGGAAAGAGCCGCGCTGCCAAGCGTCTGGTGCTCCGACGGGTCGAGGAGGTGGAGCACGCGCTGGGGCCGTTCCTGGGCAGTGCGTTCAACCTCCTTTCCGTTCGGCGCTTCTTGGAATGGGACCTGGGTGAGACGTGCGCCGACTATCCTGATGCACACCTGGGGAGGGTCCTCTCCGAGGCGGTGGCGGCGGGGAGGGTGGAGTTGTTCGAGCTGTCGCCTCTTCGCGTTCCGCCGCCGGTGGAGAGGGTCAAGCCGCCCGAGGTCGAGAGCCCGGAACCCACCACGACCTGGTTTCAGGTCCAGTTCATCTGGGACGACGACGAGAGCGGCGCCGGGCAGCTCTCATTTGAGCTGACCACCCCGGACGGCGAGTCGAAGAAGGTCACCTCGGACGGACAGGGGATGGTGCGGGCCGAAGGGGTGATGAGGGGAAATTGCACCCTGGTGGCCGAGCTCACCGAGGCCCAGGTGTCGGACTCCTGCCGGATCGTCTGGAAGGGGGCGGGGGTGGCCAGCTCCAAAGAGGCGAAGGACGCAGTGAAGCACCTCGTGGAGGCGGCGGAGCACCAGGTCCGGGACGGCGAGACCCTCGATTCGGTCGCCGAGACCGTGGGGCTCGGGTGGCGGTCCCTCGCGAAGTTCAACTTCGGCACCGACGACGCCGACAAGGTCCGCGAGGAGCTGGCGAGCAAGGTGGGGGCCCGCGGGAAGGGCCCTGTCGAGAGGACCCGGTTCAGCGACGCCGATACCCCTGGAGTGCTGTTCGTCCCTCGGCCGTTCGAGCTGGCCCTGAGCACCTCCGTGAAGCACGCGGTGCGTGTCTCCGTCCTGGTTTGGCCCACGCCTGAGGGGGGTGTGTCGAGCTGAGCGCAGAGAGAGCAAGGAGCCTTCAATGAAGCGAGTCATGCGCTGGTCGGGGCTGGTCTCCGCGCTGGCGGTGATGGGGATGGGAAGTCCTGCGCGGGCGGGGCAGCCCGCGGACGCAGGGGTTTCGGGAAAGCCG
>CAZAIE010000207.1:0-9141 GCA_964485035.1 uncultured Myxococcaceae bacterium
GGGATGAATCCGGATGAATCCCCCGTCTCTATCTGGGACAGACCGAGCTCGGATCAAGCCCGCTTCGCGGGCTGGGAAGTCCGTGTGCGCGTGGCGAGCCCGACGTCGCGCCCGCTCTCGGGTCACTTCCGCTCGGAGTTGGCCCTGGGGGCCCGGTAGCGACGCCAGAAGCGCCAGTGCGTCAGCGAGGTGCCGACGACGAGCCGCTCGATCGGCCGCCACCTCAACGCCCGGTGGAGGAGGCGGTACGCCCCGAACATCGTCGCCAGCGTCAACCCCCACTCGAGCGCGGTGCGCCCGACCGTCGCCGCGGGGCTCTCTCCCATCACTGCGGGCGCGAGTTGGTGCAGGACCGGGTAGACCAGCGCCGTCATCGCCAGCGACAGGAGCACCAGCGTCCCGACGAAGAAGCCATGCGCGGTCTCGATGGCCCGCTTCGGGCACTGGTTCATGCACCGCATGCAGCTCTCGCAGCGCCAGGTCCAGAAGGGCCGACCGTCGAGCATCACCAGCGCCCGGGTGGGGCAACCCTTCACGCACGCGCCGCAGGCGTCGCAGTCGCGCGAGGCGACGAACGACTTGGCGAGAAGGAACCGCCCGACCAGGTAGTAGCCCAGGGAGATGGGCGAAATGGCCAGGTCCTGCGGCAGGTCCCACAGCGCCCGGAAGTCGCGCTTCCCGTCGAGGAGCCGCCGGGCGAACGCGCGGCTGATGCGCTCGCAGCGCTCGTGGAGCGCCCGCACGTTGTCCTCACGCAAGCCGGGGTGCAGCGAGATCCAGTTGGAGGGCAGGTCGATGGGTCGCAGGCCCACCACGCGGTAGCCCTTGAGCGTGAGCACCAGCGCCGCCCAGAGCTGAGCCAGACCGCTCAGCCCCGGGATGGGGATGCCGAGGAAGCGCACGCCGGCGCGGGTGTTGACCACGAACGCCCGGTTGGCGCGCGGCGCCCTGGGAAACTTGTGGAGAAAGGAGAGGGTGATCGGCGGGAGGTTGAAGCCATGCGTCGGCGAGGCGAAGCCCACCTCGTCCTCCTCGCGGAGGGTGACGGTCCGGGGGTCGGCGGTGGCCAGGTCCACGACCTCGACCTCGCGGCCGCTCTCGCGCCACTCCGAGGAGATCCAGTGGGCGACGTTGCGGGCGTTGCCGGTGCCCGAGAAGTAGAAGAGCCGGAGCATCAGGTGGCCAGCATCCTACGGTTCGGGGAACGCAGGTAGGCGGTGTGGTCGCGCCTGACGATGGCTGAACGACGCGGAGCGGTGGCTGCAAACCGACTGCCGTGTACCATCACGCGTGGTCGGCTCCGCGTGCCTCGTCCAGTCTGAGAGCCGCGGCCTGAACTGGGGTCTCGAAATGAGCACTGTGGACGACGTGCGGTTCTTGTTCTCCGACGCAGGATTCGTCTCTGGAACAGAGTTCTACGTCCGGGCCGATGCCGCGGCAGCATACGTGGACGAGTGCGCGAGGCGTGGGCTGGTGGTCCTTGGGCTCGAGGCGTTTGACCGACAGGAGGGGAGGCTCAAACCTCGGCTGGATCTGATCGCCGATTTCTCCAACCTCGTCGATTCGAAGAAGGCCTGGAGCGAAGCGGTCGCAACCAGCCACGCTGAAGCGCTCCAGTTCTTGAAGGACGCGGTGGGGGAGGACTCTGGCTTGGTGGTCAACGTGGTTGCCGCCGACACAGGGAGTGCCCTGGCTTGAGGTCCCCGGGGGATGAAACCCCCGTCTCTATCTGGGATGGACCGAGCTCGGATCAAGCCCGCTGAAGCGGGCTGTCTTTCTCGTGCACACAGATCGCCCAGCCCGCTTCAGCGGGCTTGTGCTTGACCTGGATCCGCCCCAGTCGGAGACGGGGGATTCATCCCCCGGGCACCAGGCTGCTGCGCAGTTCCTCCAACGCTCGTACGAGCCCCGCCTCGTCGAGCTGCCCACCCCCGTAGCGCACTGCCCGGTACGCCTGCACGAAGCGCGCGGCCGCCTCCGCCGGCGCTGAGCCCACGCTGCCCCGCATGCGCTCGAGCACCGCGTCGTCGGTCTCGGACGGCTGCGGCGCGATCCCCGCCTTGCGCAGGAGCTTCAGGTAGCGCCGGTACAGGGCCTCGAGCCGGGGGTCCACCGGGCGCATCGCCTGACCGGCGCGGAAGGTCACACGCGCCGTGCGCCCCTTCCGGAAGCGCCAGACGAGGAAGACCACGAGCAGCCCCCACGTCACGGGCGAGTAGCCAACCGCGCGCAAGAGGTCGAGTGGGTGGCGCACCAGGATCCAGAGCCGCCGGGAAGAGGACGAGAGCCATCCGGCCAGCGCGGCAGGCCAGCCCACGTTGCGCTCCGAGCCCACCGCAGCATCACGCGTCCGCCACGGCGTGGGATCGAACGCGACCCAGCGGCCCTCCTCTGCGAGATAGGCCTCAACCCAGGCATGGGCGTCACGTGCGCGCACCACCGCCCGCCCCGTCAGCGGGCTGGTGCCCTCCGGGACGAAGCCGCCGACCACGCGCGCGGGCACGTCCAGGCTGCGCAGGAGCACCGCCATCGCGCTCGCGAAGTAGGCGCAGTACGCGGGCCGACGCCCGGTAATCAGCAACGCGAGCGGGTGGCCGCGACCTCTCAGCTCCGCGGTGAGCGAGTACTCGAAGTTGTCGCGGAAGTACGCCTCGATCACGCGCGCCTTGCGCCCGGGGCTCGACTCCGCGCCCACGATGCCCTTGGCCAACTTGCCGAACTCTTCCTTGATCGCCGGGGGCAGCGCGGTCGCCGCAGCGTCCGGCGCAGGCTCTGGCGGCAGCGCCTCGATCGCACTGCGCTCCAGGACCAGCGTCAGGTCTCGCAGGTCCGGCTTCCAGAGGAGCCACGCCCCACGGACCTCCGGGCTCGTGCCCGCAACCGAGACCACCCCAGCCGGGGACGGGAGCTGCCCGCCCAGGTTCCGCACGAACAGCAGCTCGGTCTTCGCGCGGGTACCGGCAGCATCGGCTGGCAGCGCGCCGCGCTGCGCCGCGAGCCCCGGCGACGTGGACCATGCGGTGCCGTCGTACTGGTCCATCACCGAGGCACGCAGGAGCTGCGGCACCTCACCCGAGACCTCCATCACGATCTTGGACGAGCTCGAGCCCTGGCCGAAGGAGCCCAGCACCAGCCGCTCCTCGACGCCGAAGCTGGGGAGCTGGTCGGCCATCAACTCCATCACCGTGCCGCCCACCAACTCGATGAGCGTCCCCTGCAAGGCCATCAGGCCAGCAGCGATTCCTCCCGCAGCCGCGCAGGCCACCGCTGCGAACGCCACGACGCCCAGCATCCCGCGCCGGAGCGTGGGCAGTCCGAGCCTCGCTTCGGAGAAGCCACTGACCAGCGCCGCGACCACGGTCAGCGCCAGCACGCCCAGCTCGACGAAGCTCGCGCGCGAGTGCGCCGAGACCACCGCGAGCATGCAGGCGTAGACCAGCGCCCAGGTGCGCTTGTTCGCGAGCAGGCAGTACCCGCCCGCGACGGCCAGCACCCCGCTCACCGGCGAGAGCACGAAGGAGGGAAGCGACGAGGCCGGCAGCTCGGGCGGGAGGAGTCCAGCCAGGAAGCCGAGGCCGCCGCCCGCCACGACGGCGACCAGCATGCCGCCCTCGCTGAACCGCGGCGCCTTGCGCGTGACCAGCGCCCATCCCATGCCCAGAGCCAGGGGCAGCGCGAGCGCCCAGCGGCCGAGCACCGCCGCGTAGCCGAGCAGCGCCGCCGCGTACGGCAGGGCCCCGAGAAGCCTCTCGCGCAGGGACGGGTTCATGAGACCTGGATCACCTCGTCCGGGGCCAGGCCCTCGGGACGTCGGCGCGGGTGGACGCAGAGCACGCGCACTGCGACGCCCCGGGAGCGCAACGCGTGGACGATCTGTGCGCGCGGCTCGTCCCAGTCCATGACCACCAGGATCACGGCGGAGAGCTGGGCCACCGCAGGCATCAGCGCGGCCTCGAGCGCCTGCAGGTCGAGCCGATCACCGGGCTCCAGGCAGGCGAGGATCTCCAGGATGTTCTCGAAGTGCGCCAGCGCGCGGCCGGCCTGGAAGTGGAAGACCTTCGGGCCCGCAGCGAAGAGGTCGATGATGTACTCCCGTCGCGCGAGCGCGTCGGCGATCCCCGCTGCCATCGAGAGCGCCTTCTCCAGCAGCAGCTCCTCCTTGCGGCCGCGGGCACAGACGTCCAGCACCAGGGCGAGGCGGGCGAAGTACTCCTCCTGGAACTCCTTCACCACCAGCTTCCCGGTGCGCGCGAACGAGGGCCAGTGCACGTCGCGCAGCCGGTCGCCGTCGCGCCACTCGCGGGTTCCGAAGAACTCGCTCGACTCGCCGATCTGCGAGGCCACCGGGATGCCGCCGGGCTGGTAGTTGCGGCCGTGGGGGACGTCGAAGTCCTGCAGCGGCGTGAAGCGCGGGTAGACCAGCAGCCGGTCCTTCACCTTGTGCTTGCGCGGGACCTTGACCAGCCCAGAGGGAAAGAGCGTCGCGGTCTGCAGCGCCGGGAGAGTGTAGACGCCGCGCGTCTTGCACGAGAGCCGCAGGGTGACCACCGCCTCGGCCCCGGGAAGGATCTCGTCGATGACCGGCGCCTCCTCCACCGGCCGGACGTCCACCGGGAGCCCACGCTCCTCCACCGTCACGTTGCGCGCGGCGCGGCGGCCTTCGTTGCGCACCACCACCTGATAGCGCAGCTCGTCGCCCGCCGAGGGAGGAGGCGGCAGCCGGCGACGCGCGCTGAGCCGGGGGCGGAAGAAGAAGCCCAGCACGAAGGCGAGCACGGGCGCGCCGAAGCAGAAGCCAAAGAGGAGCAGGAGCGGCCAGTAGAGCCCGCCCAGGAGCTGGAAGCCGGCGACCACCGAGGCCCAGACCAGCGCGCGCCCCACCGGCGTGAGGAAGGCGCGGTGCCAGTCGTCGAGCACCCGGAGCGTCCGGTGCTCGAGGGGCGACATGAAGAAGGACCAGCGGCGGGCCACGGGCGCTCCGGGAGACGGTCAGCGGGGGAGCGGCACGCCCGCGGCGATCTCGGCGACGAGCGCGCTCTTGTCGATGCCCGCGTACCGCGCACGGGTGTCGAGCACCAGGCGGTGGGCGAGCACCGGGACCGCCAGCGCCTTCAGATCCTCCGGGAGCACGAAGCGTCGGCCCTGCATCAGCGCCCGGGCGCGGGCCATACGCGCCAGGTGCAGCGCCCCGCGCATCGAGGCGCCGAGGCGCACGCTGGAGTGCGTGCGGGTGGCGTGCACCAGGCGCAACAGGTAGTCGGCCACCGAGTCCTCGAGCGAGACCGTGTCGACCACGCCGGCGAGCGCCAGCAGTTCCGGGGCGGAGACCACCGGCTGCAGGTCGGTGAGCGGGTGGCCGGCGCGCTGGGCCGCGAGGATGGCGCGCTCCTCGTCCGCCGGGGCGTAGCCGAGGGAGAGCTGCACCATGAAGCGGTCGAGCTGGGCCTCGGGCAGCGGATAGGTCCCGTGGAACTCGATGGGGTTCTGCGTGGCGATGCACACGAACGGCGAGGCGAGGGGCCAGGTCACGCCATCGACCGTGACCTGCTGCTCGCTGAGTGCCTCCAGGAGCGCCGACTGCGTGCGCGGCGAGGCGCGGTTGATCTCGTCGGCGATGAGCACGTTCGCGAAGAGCGGCCCCTGCTTGAACTGGAAGGTGCCGTCGCGCGGGTTGAAGATCGACGTGCCGATGATGTCGCTGGGGAGCAGGTCGGGCGTGAACTGGATGCGCTTGAACGCACACCCGGCGCTGCGCGCGAGGGCCTTGGCCAGCGTGGTCTTGCCGGTGCCGGGAATGTCCTCGAGCAGCGCGTGGCCACCGGCGGCGGTGCAGCAGAGCAGGAGATCGATGGCCTCGCGCTTGCCGCGGATGACCTTCTCGAGGTTGTCGGCCAGGCGCGAGAGCAGCGCGCGCGGATCCTGGGACGGGTTCGGGGTGGGCATTGCGGCGATTGTGCCACGCGCAGGTCAGGAGGCGCGGCTCGTGTCGCGAAGCGGCTGCACTCCCAAGCGCCTTGAGCCGGCCGCTCCTCTGCGCTAACGCTGCCGGGTGCTCACCTCCCCTCCCCTCCCCGGCATCCACCTCGTCCACAAGCCCGTGGGCGCCACCAGCTTCCAGCTCGTCCAGCAGTTCCTCGCGGCGGCCACCAGCGCCCCGGGGAAGCTGCCGCTCTGCCACGGCGGAACCCTCGACCCGTTCGCGGACGGGCTCCTGCTGATGCTGGTGGGGCAGACCACGCGCCTGATGGACCTCGTGCACCCCGTCCCCAAGACCTACGTCGCCGAGCTGGCCTGGGGCCTCGAGACCGACAACTGCGACCTGCACGGGAAGGAGGTCGCTCGCGGCGACGCAGGGGAGCTCACGCCAGCGCGCCTCGAGGCCGCGCTCCCTGGCTTCCTGGGCTGGCAGGCGCAGGTGCCTCCGGCCACCAGCGCCAAGAAGATCGACGGGGAGCCCGCGTACAAGAAGGCCCACCGCGGCGAGCACGTCGAACTGCCTCCCTCGCAGGTCTTCCTGCACTCGGCGCGCTGGCTCTCGCACGACCTGCCGCATCGCAGCCGCATCGAGCTGGTCTGCCGCGGCGGCTACTACGTCCGCTCCTTCGCGCGCGACCTGGGCCGCACCCTCGGCTGCCGCGCTCACGTCCACGCACTGCGGCGCACGGCGATCGGCCCCTGGCAGGACCCCGGCTTGGATGCCACCCGCGTGATCCAGGGAGCCGCGCTCTACCCCTGGCTCTCCGCGAGGCTCCTCGACGCCCGCGAGGCCGACGACCTGCGCCACGGCCGGCCGATCGCGCTGGGCGACCTGCGAGCTCCCGAGTGGCCGCTGCCCGAGGGCTTCCCCGATCCGCAGGGCCCCGTGCGCGCGCTCTTCGAGGATCGCCTGGTGGCCATGCTGCGTCCCGAGGGCATCGACCGGCTGGCGACCTACGCCAACCTGCGCGGCGGGCTGTAGAGGCCTCAGGGCCCCGAGCGCGCCGCGCCGACGCCTGCGTAGAAGTCGTGCACGGCCTGGTTCCCAGCGATGCTCCGGTCGGGCGGATTGCTGGCGTAGACCCACCGGCACCAGCCCATACCCAGGCCCTCCGCCACCTCGATGACGTCCTGCTCGTAGGCGAGCTGCTGGGCGGGGTGCTCCGTCGTGTTCACCAGGGTGCTGGCCCCGAACTGGTCCACCACCATCGGCACCTGGTGGCGATCGGCGAAGGCCTTGGCGAAGCCCAGGTACCAGGAGAGGAACCCGCGAGTCATGAGCAGCGGGAAGAGCAGCGGCTCCTGCCGCCGCCTCCCGAAGATCTTCTCGTCGTCCTGGGGTCGAAGGTAGCCCTCGCCGACGGCCACGGTGAGCAGCGGGGAGAAGTCGGTGGCGGGCTGCTGCGGCCACACCCCGGCGCTGGCGGCGGTCCCGGGCGGCAAGGTCCCGTCCTTGATCCACGGCTTGGGCATGAGGACGTTGACCTCGTAGACCAGGCGGGCGCGGTAGGGCGCCAGGCGCGGGTCGTCGTAGTACGCGTCCCAGCGGAACCCCATGGTGTCGTAGTTGAACGCGGGACCGACGAAGAACGGGGTGCTCGGGTCCTCGGCGGAGACCGCCTGCATCAGCGCCGCCTGGAAGCCGATGAGCAGGGGCACGGGGTCGGCGCTCGCACGGTCGGGGCTTGGCTCCGCCAGCAGTCCGTACCCCGCGATGTAGTCGGTGTCCCGGTAGGTGCGCGCGAGCCAGGTCCAGGCCGTTCGGTAGTGCCCGAAGTCGGCGCTCGCGGTGTCGTAGAAGGCCGCGCTGTTGGCCATGGCGTCGTCGGTGCGCAGCTCCAGCAGCATCCAGATGCGCCGGGCTCGCAGCAGCGCGACCGCGTCGGCCAGGTACCGGCGCGCGTCCGCGGAGAGGCCGCTGGGGTCGGTGTCGTCGCGGTTGCCCTGCTCGAACGAGAGGCGCAGGCGCACGAAGTTGAAGCTCAGCCCCGTCGCCAGGTCGTCCGCCTCCGCGGCGGTCAGGATGGGGAGCGAGGCGCCGCTCGAGGACAGGTTGTCCCGCAGGTTCGCGCCGTAGAGCAGCACCGGCGTCCCGTCGGGGCCGAGCAGCTTCTGGCCGCTCGGGGTGAGCCGCTTTGGCCCGCCAACCGAGGCGTCCGGAACAGAAGAGGCATCGGGGGCTCCCTGCGAGGCGTCCGAACCAGGCGTCGGGCCAGCATCGATCGCGGCTCCGGACGCGTCGGCCAGGGCGACGCCGCTGTCGGGCACGGCGGTCGCTGCGTCCAGGCCCGAGGAGGCGCTGGCGCACGCGAGCAGCGGCGAGAGAGCGCAGAGGAGGAGAACCAGACGGCCGCGGGAGGAGGGGGGCATGCCCCGAGGTATACCCGGCGCTGCCCCTCCCCGACTTCCCCCTGGACTGCGGGCCCGCTCGCCTCGGGGCACGATTGCCCTCCATCGAGAATCCATCCCAGCAGCCGCCTGGAGGCGTCGCCAGAAAACGTCCGCCCCTGCGCAACTCGGGCCCACACCTCCCGACAATCCCTACATCAACTCCTTTCCAGCTCCCGGAGAGCACCGTGGCCATCGACTCAGTCCGCAGGATGACGAACCCGGCAGTTCCGACTCCCACCCCCGCGTCCACCCCGACGCTGCGGCTCAACTCCCGCGGCCCCGCGGTGGTGGACCTGCAGCGCCTGCTGAACGGCAAGGGCTACCAGCTCACCCCCGACGGGTCCTTCGGCAACAAGACCCACGCCGCGGTGGTCGCCTTCCAGCGCGCGAACGGCCTCACCCCGGACGGCATCGTCGGGCCCAAGACCTGGAACGCCCTGCGCAGCGGCGGCGGGACCAACACCCGCCCGTCCGACGGCTTCGACACCCGGCCCCAGACGCCCACCACGACCCAGCCGCAGCAGCCGCGCGTCGAGGAGCCGAAGGACTCGCGCGCCGAGCTGGCCCGCGGGCTGGTGAAGACGGGTGGGCACGGCACCGCCGAGGACGCCGCGGTGATCGCCCGCGACCTCGCCGGGCTGCCCGCCGACGTGCTCTCCGCGGCCCAGCGCGCCGGCGTGCGCGTGGTGGCCTGCCGCGAGACCGTCACCGACTACATGACCGAGCTCAAGGGCGTGCGTCCCCGCGGCTGGCCCCCCGGATCGACCTGGGACC
>CAZAIE010000208.1:0-9135 GCA_964485035.1 uncultured Myxococcaceae bacterium
CCTCCAGGCTGGATGAGGCCGGAGGTTACCCCGGCCTCATCCAGCCTGGAGGAGCACGTGGCATTCGACCTGTTGAAGCTGCTCGCGGCCGTCGTCGGTGACGGTGCCGCCGCGCGCTCCTGAGCAGAGGAGCCACGGATGCCCGAGCTGCCCGAGGTCGAGCACGCCGCCCGCCAGCTGCGGGCGTGGATGGAGGGCCGTCGCCTCGAGCGGGTGGAGGTGCCCCGCACCCGCGTGGTCCGCGGCCAGGCGCCGCGTCGGCTCGTCCAGGCGCTCACCGGGCGCAGGCTCGCCTCGGTGGACCGGCGCGGCAAGTACCTGCTGCTCGCCTTCGATGCGGGCGTGGGGCTGATGGTGCACCTGGGGATGACCGGGAAGCTCGTCCTGAGGTCCGAGGAGGAGCACGAGCCCCACAGCCGGGCGCGGTTCTTCCTGGAGGGCGGCGGGGCCGTCCACCTGCGCGACCCCCGGATGTTCGGGCGGCTCCTGCTCTGTCCCGCGGAGCGGCTGCCGCGCCTCCCCGCCGTCGCGGCGCTCGGCCCCGACGCCTGGACCGAGCCGCCGACCGCGGAGTCGCTGGCGGCGTCCTTCAGGCGCACGCGGCGGCCGGTGAAGGTGGTGCTCATGGACCAGGGCGTGGTCGCGGGGCTGGGCAACATCCAGGTTGCCGAGGCGCTCTTCCGCGCGCGGCTCTCGCCCCGCCGCGGCGCCCATCGCCTGACGCGGGAGGAGCTCTCACGCCTCGCCGTCGCCATCCGCGAGTCGCTGGCCTACACGCTGGCGAAGCTGACCCCGGTGCAGGGCGACGTCGTCTACGTCGAGGAGAAGGACGCCCCCAACCCGTTCAAGGTCTATGGCCGCGAGGGCGAGCCGTGCCCCGCGTGCCGGACCCCGCTCTCATTCATCGTCCAGGCGGGCCGCTCCACCACCTGGTGCCGCAGGTGCCAGCGCTAGCAGCGTCGACAGTCGAGGGTCGACAGTCGAGGGTCGACAGTCGAGAGTCGAGAGCAGGCCTCACGACCCGCGGGCCGCTCGACCACCTGATGCCGCAGGTGCCAGCGCTAGCCGCTCAAGGCGTGCCGAGCGTGGCCTCGAGGAGCGCGAGCCGCGACGGGTCGGGTCGGACGTGGAAGGAGCGCTCCTGGCTGTAGGTGACCGCGCCGGGCCCCTCCTGCTTGCGCACGTACTTCACGCGCGTCCATGCCACCTCCACCGCGTCGCCGCGCGCGTCGGAGCAGTGCGCCGCGAGCAGCGCCGCGTCGCGCAGGGTCTCGTCCTTGAGGTCCTCGTCGCGGCCGAGCGGCACCACCACGTGCGAGCCCGGCACTCCGCGGGCGTGCAACCAGAGGTCGTTGCCCTTCGAGTGACGGAAGGTGAGCGCGTCGTTGTCCTGCGCGCCGCGGCCGACGCGGATGCGCTGGCCCGACGGCGAGAGGTACTCGCGGAAGGGCAGGCGGGGGCCGCTCCGCCGGGTTCCCGGGCCAGCCTGCCGCGGTCCGCCGGGGACGGACGCTGCGAGCAGCTCGTCCTCGGTCATCGCCGCGATGGCGGCGATCCGCGCGTCGAGGGCGGCGAGCTCCTGCGCGAGCTGCTGGAGGCGGGCCCGGGCGCGGGTCTGCCCGGCGAGGAGGCGGCGGTACTGGTGGAACTCGCGGTCCAGGTTCTCGCGCGGGCCGCGCGCCGGGTCGAGCGCCACGCGCACCTCGGCGACGCACGTCTCGCTGTACTCGGTGAGGACGATCTCGCGCATCCCGCGCTTGAGCCGCCCGAGGTTCGCCTTGAGCAGCTCGCCGCGGCGCCGGTGCTCCTCGGCCCGCCCGGCGCGCGCGCAGTCCTCCTCGACCTTGCCCATCGTCCGGGCCAGCTTGGTGCGCCGGGCCTTCAGCCCCTGCTCCAGCAGCCGGCGGCGCTCGGTGACCGCCAGCGCCCGCTCGCGGCCGGCGTAGGCGAGGTCGATCTGCGCGCTCAGCGACGTTCCGGCCGTGAAGCGCGGGGGCGTCTCCTCCCGCGGGGTCGCGGGCTCCGCAGGCGGTTGGTAGGGCTGGCCGGGCCGCAGCGCGCGGTCCCCCGTCGGTGTGGGAACTGCGCAGCCCCGGAGGCGGTCGTCCTCGCCGAGGAGGAAGAGGTTCCCGTGGCGCCCGGTCAGCTCGGCCACCAGCCGGCGCCCGCCTTCGCGGGTCCGCAGGCTGAGCGACACCACGCGGTCGGTCGGGAGGAGCTCTAGCGCCTCGAGCTGTGCGCCGATGAGCTCGGCGCGGACCAGGCCCTGGAAGGCGTAGGGAGGCTCGGGCGCTGGTGGACGATCCGCGGCGAGGTGCAGCCGGGTGCGTCCCGGCTCGGCGCAGACCAGCAGCAGGTGGCTCGCGCCCGGCTGGCGCAGCTCGAGGTAGAGGCTGCGCGGCGAGGTGAGGTGCGCCTTCTGGACGAAGCCGCCGCAGAGCGCCTGCAGCTCGCCGACGACCGAGGCCAGCTCGCGGGTCGAGAGGCTCACGTCAGCCGCCCGGACAGCAGCCCGCGTCGCAGGGCGTGGAAGGGAGCGGGGTCGTGTCGTGCCGCGGCGGACGCGGCGAGCCGCGCACGCCGCAGCCGAAAAGCGCCGCGAGCAGCGCGGCGAGCAGCCAGGGCCCCGCGCGGCGCATCAGTACTTGATGACGAACCAGCCACGGACCGCCTGGGCCGTGCTGGCGCCCTTGGCAGGGTTGACGATCTGATTGGAGAGGCCGTCGAGCGGGAAGAGCACGCCGTAGGAGATTCCGGCCATGAACCCGTCGCGGGAGTCGTAGCGGATGCCCGCGTCGATCTCGACGCCGAGGTTCTCGTCGCCGGTGAGGGGGCTGGTCGGGTCGTTGGGCTTCTCCCGGTGCGAGGAGGGCGTGGACTCCCCGAAGATGGCGCGGGAGTAGATGACGTTCGCCCAGACCCCGAGGCCGTCGATGATCTCGTACTTGGCGCCGAGCTTGGCGTAGAAGGCGTCGGTCACCCCGTCGAAGATCTCGCGCCACAGGATCATGTCCACGCGGTAGTCGCGGTTGAAGCGGAAGTTGTTGATGTCGTTGTCCCGGGTGCAGTCGTCGGTGAGGCAGTACTGCTGGCCGTCGATGCTGCCTGGCTTGGTCGTGCCGCGGCCAGGCTTGTTCCCCATGCCCGGGGACTTGTCGCCGGAGGCGAAGCCCAGCTCCAGGCCGATGTCGAGGGCGTCGAGCACCTTGTAGCTGCCGGTGGCCGCGCCGCCGAACTGGGTCAGCGTCACGCTCTGGCTGTCGTCTCCTGGGGCGCTGGTGGCGTTGCCGATCTTCCCGAAGACGCCGGCGAGCTCGAGCTCCAGCTTCAGCTTGCTGGTCTGGAACTTCACCCACACGTCGGGGATGTACAGCGAGGCGTTGCGGGCGACCAGCTTGCCCTCCTCGGCGGTGGGGTCGGTACCCGCGTAGTAGGCCGCGGCGTCCGAGGTCTGGCTGCGGTACTTGAACATCGCGCCGTAGTTGAGGACGTACTGGCCAGCCTGGAGCTTGCGGGTGATCTCCAGGTCGGTGTTCCGCTTGGCGATGGAGATGCCGTAGTCGCGGGCGTCGTCGAGCTGGTTCAGGTCGTAGGGCTGGCCGGCCACGTCGCCGCGGGAGGCGCTGGTGGGGCCCTCGGCCACGAAGTCGAGCATCCCGGTGACGTAGTGGTCGAAGACCGGGGCGACGAACATGATGCGGTCTACGGTGTCGCCGTAGTCGCTGTCCACGTCGTTGCCGGCGCTGGTGAGTACGCCCATGCCCCACTGGCTGCCCATGCGACCGAACATCAGCTGGCCGATGGGGGTGTTGACCTCGCCGTAGACGCGGCGCACGACGATGGAGTCCTGCAGCCAGTTGCGCTCGGAGGCCACCGCCTGGCCCTCGGAGAGCGCCGACCACTGGGTGCGCTCGCTGATCCCGAAGCCACCGGAGGGGGTGGAGCCGAGCACCAGGTTGTCGAGCACGTCGATCTGCGCGCGGACCTTCACGTCCTCGGAGACGTTGAGGGTGGGCTCCAGCCGCCAGCGCATGTTCGCGGTGGCGGAGGTGGTGCACTGCTTTTCGCCGCAGTCGCCGGTGCGGAAGAGCGAGTGCCCGTCCGCGTCGTCGCCGCGCTCGAGGTCGAACTTGTGGAACAGCTCGGGGCGGACCCGCAGGTAGCCGCTGAGCTCGAACAGCTCCAGGCGCTTGCGCTCGGCGTGGAACTGGAACTCCTCCTCCAGCGCCTTGTTCTGGGCCTGGGCGCTGGCCTGGGAGCGCAGCTCCTCCTTCTGCTTTTCCAGCTCCCGGCGGACCTCCTCCATCACCTCGCGCTTGAGCTGCTCGCGGTCGAGCTTGTCGGAGACGGCAGCGGGGGCGATGGCGGGAGCGTCGCTCGCGGCGGGCTGTGCAGCCGGCGCGGGCTCTGCCTTGACGTCCTTGCCATCGGACTTCTCGGGCGCGGCAGCGAGGGCGCTCGAGGAGAGCGCGAGCAGGGCGACGGCGAGCAAGCGGGTCACGGGGTGCTCCTTGGTGCTGGAATCGCGAGCCTTTACAGGCATATGGGTCCGCTCCGATACCACGCGGGGTGCCGGGCAGCAAGCATCGTGTCCTTGCTGGCCTGTGCTCAGTCCGTCCTTGCCCGAGCGGAGCGAGCTTGGATCGCGGCTGGGAGCTGGATTCGCAGGACCCGGGTTGTGCTGGTGCGCAAGGAGAGGGAACACCCAACCCGGGATACGTGGCCGCGAGCTCGGGGCGTGAGTTCGAGGAGAGCCCCGCGCGGCCACTCCGATTTTTTCCACGACGCCCCTGGATAGCTCGAGGAGGGCTCTGAAGGGGACGAATCTGCAGGGTTCCGTGCTCAAGCGGTGGCCGGAGAAAGGGGGGCCGTTCGGCCCCCGCGCGGCTTGCCTTGCGGGCTGCCTCGCGACTCCGAGGCGACCAGACCATCCAGCGGCCTACGCGCGCGGCGCCTTGCGGCGCCCTTACCGGGGTTGGATTGAGGTTCTGTCCGACATCCGCTCTTGGAAGAGTGTTCCCTTCCTAGCCCCGGGAGCGCTCTGTGCAGGTCTCGGATGCCGTCTGGGCACCCCTGTCGACGCCTACATTGGCGCACCCGCGGAGTGGCCGCGCGGGGCTCTCCTCGAACTCACGCCCCGAGCTCGCGGCCACGTAACCCGAGAGGGATCGTCGGGTGCGCGCGGCGCGGCGCAGGCCAGCGGGCCGCGTCGCGCCGGCAGTCGAGGTGTCACTGGGTCTTGTTGATCCTGAAGACGACCAGGCGGCCGTCGCCGACCACGAGGTAGAGGCGGTCGCCCTGGATGACGGTGTCGGCTTCGATCTTCGACTGGGTCTCGAAGGCCCAGAACTGCTTGCCCGAGGTGCGATCGAGCGCGTAGAGCGTGCCGTCGCCCGGTCCCGCACCGACGAAGACCAGGTTCTTGTAGATCGCTGCGGCGCCGATGATGCGGGCGCGGGTTCCGAAGGTCCATCGCACCTTCCCGGTGGCGGCGTCGATGGCGTAGAAGTTGGTGTCCACGCCGCCGACGTAGATGACTCCGTCGGCGAAGCGGGGACTGGCGTTCACTTCGTCGCCGGTGGCGAACTTCCACTTCGGCTGCTGCGTCGCCAGGTCGAGGGCGTAGACGTTCTTGTCGTTGCTGCCGAAGTAGAGGACCCCGGCCTCGTGGATGGCGCTGGAGGTGATTCCTCCGCCGGTCTTGAAACGCCACTTCAGCGTCCCCGTCTCGGCCTCGATGGCGTACAGGTGCCCGTCGAGGTTGCCCACGTACAGGACGCCGTCGAGCAGCAGCGGACGGGCGTAGCTGAACTCGCCAGTGACGATGGGCTCCGGGGCGGCGACCGGCGCGGGAGCGGGCTCGGCGGGAACGTCCTTGCCCTTGGTGTCCTTCGCATCCTTCTTGTCGGGCTCCGGAGCCGGCGGAGGCGGGGGAGGCGGCGGCGCCGGGAACACCCAGGCGAGCTTTCCGGTCTCGGCCTTCAGCGCGTACAGCTTCTTGTCGTAGCTGCCGAAGACCACCTTGTCGCCCACCATGACCGGCGAGCCCTTGATGCGGTCCTTGACCATGAACTTCCAGGCTTCACGCCCGGTCTGCTCGTTCACGGCGTAGAAGAGGTTGTTCACCGCGCCGAAGAGGACGAGGTCCTTGTAGCCGACCGGGGTGCCGATGACGTCACGGTGCGCGGTGAAGCTCCAGCGCGAGTTCCCCACGGCGTCGAACGAGTGGACGTAGCCGCTGTCGTTGCCGAAGACGATGCTGTCTCCGATCAGCGCGGGCGTGCACTTCGAACTCCCCTCGGTCGCGATGGTCCAATCCTGCTGGATCGGCTTCGCACAACCGGCGAGCACCAGCAGGCCAACGATGGCATGGCGGTACATTGTTGCCCCCTTCTCGCTGCAGCGAGAGGCGGCACTATACATGGAACGATTCACCACGGTCACCCGCGGGTCTCGTCGCTGCACTGGGGGAGGGGCGCTTCAGGAGGGCTGCAGGGGACGGCTTCGGGGCTCGGCTCGGGCTGGCGGTTCGGCTCAGCGGCTGCGCTTGCGCGGTCGCGCCGGCGAGAACACCACGTCCTTCAACGCGAGGTCCAGAAACGTCGTCGGCTTGCGCTTCAGGATGGCGCCCAGGCACGACAGCGTCACGCCGGGCCCGAACTCCACCCAGATCGTTCGAAGGTTCAGGATGACGTCTCGACCGGTGACGACCCCGTTCATGGCTTGCTCCGTTCCCCGTGAGCCGCCCGGAACGAATGCACTTTGGAGGCCACCGTGGCAGGGATGCCCCGGACGTGGCGAGGGTTGTCGCAACCCCTTGTAGTTCCAAAGTGTGTGAGGGAGGTCGGGGCGGGTGCTGCGCAGTCCCCCGTTTCGGTTCCATTGCAGAACTGGAAGAAGATTCCAGGCCTGAAGAGGGGCGAGCGGATTGCCGATCGCTGATTCCGGCATTGCCCCAGACGCGGGGGATGATCGCGATGGCGCGTTTCAAGACGCTGGCCGACTCGCTGCCAGGATCGTGTCGACTCGTGGGATTCCGTGGGCGGGAGCAGTGCCAGACCCTCTGGAATGCTCAGTGAAAACAAGAGACTGCTCAATGGCCCCGGAGTTGCTGTGGGCTCCCCCGACCTGAATCGGAGGGAGCATGTGGCGTCTCTTGGGAGCTGTCGCGGTACTCGGCCTGGTGGCCTGCTCGTCGCCTCAATCGGAACCGGATGCCTCGGTCCCACTTCCCGGACCGGATGCCGCTGCGGTCGTGGAGGCTGGACCCGATGCGAGCGCACCGGCTCCGGTCGCCGCGTTCACCCCCGACCAGTCCCTCGGGGATGGTGAGGTGGGGCTTCGCGCTGCGGCTGCGTTGACGACCGGCGATCTCGTCCGCCTCGAGGTGGTCCTGGGCCGGTTCGAGAACGTCTATGGGCTCGCGGCGGTCCTCGGGTTCGACCCACAGCTGCTCCAGTTCGAGCGCTTCGAGTCCGCTGGCTGGCTCGAGGGCGAGGGCGTCGTCGTCGCAAAGGTCGCATCCGACCGGCTCGCGCTGGTGGTGACGCGCAAGGGCGCCGTCCCGGGCGAGCGCGTCGCCGAGCCGCGCGCCGTGGGGACCCTGGTCTTCAAGCGCCTCGAGCCAGGGACGAGCAGTCTCTCGTTCGTCCGCGAGCGCTCCACCATCCGCACCGACACCCTCGAGCTCGCGTCGAAGGCCCTGGCCTTCCGCGGCGGGACCCTGGTGATGCCATGAGGCGCACGCTCAGCCTGATCGCCGTCTTGTCGTTCTGTGTGTCCGTCCCCGAGGCCTTTGGCCAGGACGCGGACGCAGCCCTCCGCGCCCGGCTCGGGGGCCGCATCGACGCGAGCCTTCGCCAGAAGGCCTCCCGAGACGCCGTCGCCAACCGCCTGCGCCAGCTCGACGCCTTCCGCCGCCAGCAGTCGCGGACCGGAGGAGGCAGCGAGGCCGGCGGCCTGGTCGTCCAGCACCTCGCCGCGGACTTCTCGCTCGACCCCGCGACCGGCGAGTACTCCTCGAAGGTGGTGGTGCGGTTCGCCAACGGCACCACCTACGACGTCGAGGGGCAGGCGTTCTGGTTCCCGCCCGACCTCCAGCTCCGTCAGGTGCGCGCCGGCTCGCGGGAGCTTCCCTTCACCGTCCAGCCGCGGCCTGCGTGGGGGCTCACCGAGGTGGACGTGGCGTTCGCGCCGCCGGTCGGCCCCGACGACCTGCTGGAGGTGGAGTTCGACTACTCGGGGACGGTGCGCTGCACCTCCGACAACCTGCTCGACATCAAGAGCTGCGTGCTGTCGAAGGACTACACGATCTTCACCGGGGTGATGGTCCTGCCGTACTTCGAGGAAGACTGCGAAAGCGACCTGTCCATCACCTTCCCCTGGGGCCAGGAGGCCACGCTCAACGGCACCCTGACCGAGCAGGTCCTGCTCGCCGACGGTCGGGTGCGCCGCACCTTCCACAACGACCGCTTCGGCGCCCGCTTCCTGATGGCGGTGGGCGACTTCGAGGTGGACCGTCGCTTCCTCGACGGCGTGGCCATCTCCAGCTTCACCCGACCGGTGGACGGGCCGTACCGCGAGGCCTGGCACCGCATCGTCGCGGACATCCTGGGCGACTACTCCCGCCGCTACTCGCCCTACGCGTTCGACAAGCTCGACTACGTGGGCACCTCCAGCGACCTGGGCTTCGGGGGCATGGCCGGCACCGGGCTCCTCTTCATGGCCGACTACAACTTCCAGGTCGACCCCCGGCAGTTCCCCTCCATCGCCGACACCTTCGCGCACGAGCTCGCGCACCAGTGGTTCGCCTACAAGTTCAACACCGCGGACTGGATGGGGCCCTGGGTCTGCGAGGGCGTCACCGAGTACGCCTCGGCGGTGTGGACCGGCGCGGAGCTGACGCGCTTCTACGGCCGCGACCTGCGCTCCACCTACTTCCGCCACTACAACGACGCCTACGTCTATCGGGTCCCCAACGCGCGCGACGAGGCGCTGACTGGCGACGTCTACGCGGACCCGAACCTGGACCCGGAGCTGTACGTCTACCTCGCGTACGTGAAGGGCCCGCTCATCACCAACACGCTCGCGCAGCTGATGGGCGGCTGGGACAAGTTCGCAGAGGCGGCGCGGAAG
>CAZAIE010000209.1:0-9133 GCA_964485035.1 uncultured Myxococcaceae bacterium
CCCCATGACCGCGCGCAAGCACCGCGTCGTCGCCACCCCGGCCTCCGCCTCGGGCCCCACCCCGAGCGCATCGGCCTCCCAGCCGCGCGAGCGGCTGCGGCGCCTGCTGCTCCTGGTGCCCTACGTCGCCCGCCACCCCGGTGTACCCGTGGGCGAGCTCGCCCAGCGGCTCGGGGTGGAGCGCGCGGAGCTGCTGGAGGACCTGGACCTGCTCACGCTGGTCGGCCGGCCCCCGTTCTCTCCGGACGACTTCATCGACGTCTACGTGCAGGGCGACCGGGTGTACGTCGCGCTGGACCAGCGCTTCAGCCGTCCCCCGCGCCTGACCGCCCCCGAGGCCGCGGCGCTGTGGGCCAGCGCCCAGGTCATGCGCCCCGCCGCGAGGAGCGCCCTGGGCTCGGCCCAGAAGAAGCTGCTGGCGGCGCTGCCCGCCTCGGCGCGCCAGGCCTTCGGCGGGCTCTCCGCCCGGGTCGGGACCGACGCCGCGCCCATGGACGACCTGCTGGAGCCCCTGGCCCTCGCCGTCCGCGAGGCCCGCGAGGTGGAGTTCGCCTACGTCACCTCCGGCCGCGGGAAGCGCGAGCGGCGCGCCGTGCGCCCCCACTCGGTCTCGCTCCACCGCGGCCAGTGGTACCTCTCGGGCCTCTGCCTGCTGCGCCAGGGCGACCGCCTCTTCCGCGTGGACCGGATGAGCGACCTGGTGGTGACCGAGCGGACCTTCACCGCGCCGGGCGTGGCCGACGGCGCGCGCGGCGTCCCCGGGTTCGGCTCCGGAGGCGAGACCGCCATCGTGCGTTTCACCTCCGGCGCCGCGCCCTTCGTCCGCGAGCGGTTCCCCAAGGCGCGGCCACTGCCCGACGGGAGCCTGGAGGTGGACCTCCCCGGAGCCACCGCCGAGTGGCTCGTGCCCTACGTCCTCTCCTTCGGGGGCGAGGCGCGGGTGGTGTCGCCGGCCCCGCTGCGCGCGAAGGTCGCCGAGGCCGCGCGGGCGCTGCTCGCCGCTACACCTTGAGGTGGTACTCGGCCCGCAGCTCGAGGAGCCGCTGCGAGGCCGAGGCGCAGAGCCGGCAGAAGGCGGTGAACTCCACCCCCAGGCGCTTGCGGATGCCGGAGTCGATGTCGAAGTTCATGCCCTCCGCCCCCAGGCCCGTCCCCACCGACTTCGCGACCAGGTTGGCCATCACCACTGCGTCCACCACCGCGCTCGGTACCGCCGGTGGGTGGTGGTGGAACTCGATGGCCTGGGCGATCTCCTCGGGGAACTTCCAGCGCCGGGCCAGCTCCGCGCCCACCTGCGCGTGGTCGCAGCCCAGCACCTCGCGCTCCGCCTCCACGAAGGTGATCTGGCGCTCCTTCGCGCGCGCCACCAGCGCCTTCACCTCGGCCTTGAGGAAGCGGGACATCACCAGCTTCCCCAGGTCGTGCAGCAGCGCGGCCACCGGCGCGACCCGGGGGATGCCGACCTCGGGGCGCAGCTTGAGCAGCTCGCTCGCGGCGTGCGAGGCGACCGCCCCGTGGAGCCACAGCTCGTGCTCCTGCAGGTCGTAGAGCGGGGCTGCCCCCGCCATCCGGCGCAGGTGCCCGTCGAGGACGCTGCTCAGCAGGTTCGCCGTCCCCAGCCGCACCACCGCGTCGCGCACCGACTCGATGGGGAAGCGGCCCGCGAAGAGCGCGGAGTTCGACAGCTTGAGCACCGTGGAGGCCACGCCCTGGTCCAGCTCGACGATCTTCGCGAGGTCCGTTGCGGAGACGTTGGGGTCCTTCAGCGCCGCGGTGAGCTTCTGCGCCGTCGCCGGCATCGGCTCCAGCTTGTCCAGCCCCTTGACCACGTCCTGTGGAATCGGCACGACACCCTCCCCTGGGCCGCCGGGACGGCGGTCACTCGAAACCCTTGCGCTCCCGCTTGCGGTCCCCCTGGCGACGCTTGTCCTCCAGCCGTCGGCGCTTCATTCCGGCGCTGGGTCGGGTCTTGCGGCGCTTCTTCGGAACGAAGGCCGCCTTCACCAGCCGCTCGCGCAGGCGCTCGAGCGCCGCGCCCCGGTTCTGCAGCTGGGAGCGCCGCTCGGTGGCGAGGATGACGAAGCCGGTGGGCCGGTGCTTCAGCCGCACCCCGCTCTCGGTCTTGTTCCGGTGCTGGCCACCGGGCCCGCCCGCGGTGAAGAACTCCTCGATGCACTCCGCCATCAGGGCCTCGTCCGAGAGACGCGCGGAACGCCCCGCGAGCGTCGCGAGGTCGGGCGCCGGCGGGGCCGGAGGAGGTGGAGGCGGGGGCTTGGCTGCGTCGACCATGGATGGCATGTGGCCGCAACCCGGTCCTCGCGTCAAGACCGGGCTACTCGCGCATCACCAGGCGCAGCACCGTCTCGCGGCGGCCCTCGAGCAGCGTCACCGCGCGGGGGAGAGCCAGCGCCCAGAGCACCCAGCCGAGGATCGCCATCGCTGCCAGGGCGCTCAGCTGAGCGGGCCCCGGACGCTGGCCCGCGAGCGAGCGCAGCACGAGGCCGGTGGGGGCCATGGCCAGGAGCGCAGCGCCCAGTCCCAGGAAGGTCGCCAGCGCCGGTGGCCGATCGCGCCGGCGCAGCGAGGCGTGGAACTTGCGCGGGGCGAGCACCGAGAGGAAGTTGCCCGAGGCGAGCAGCACCGGAAGCTGCGCGAGGGGAGCCAGGATCCCCACGCCGACCTCGAAGAGCCCCAACGGGTGGACGTACACCGCGTACACCGCGGTGAGCGCCAGCGAGACGATGAACGTCCCCAGCGCGTGGACGGCGTTCTTGGCCACGAAGAGCGTGCGCAGCGGCACCGGCGCGGCCCAGAGCAGCGCCAGCCCTGCCCCGTCGTAGGCGAAGACGTTCTGGGCGAAGTTGGCCCCCACCACCAGCGCCGCGTAGGAACAGAGCACCGCCACCAGCCAAGCGTCCGCGGCGGGCCCGAGCGCAGCGGCCGCGAGATCGCGGGCGTGCACCAGGCGCAGGAGGATGCAGAGAAAGAACGGCACCGAGCAGAGCAGGCGGGCCTTGGGATTGCGGATGAAGTCGCTCGCCTCGCGGTCCAGCAACGCCCAGAGGGCCCCGTCGCGCGCGCGGCTCCGGCCCCGCAGCCTCTCCTCGCGCGGCTTCGCGGGCCGCGCCGTCCCCCGGTAGAAGCGGACCAGGAGCCAGAAGGCCAGCGCGAAGCCCAGCCCGGCCCAGAAGAGCAGGCCCAGGAGCTCCACGAACGCCCGCTGCGGGTTTCCCCGCGCCAGGGCCTCGAGCCCCACCGCGAGCCCGCCGGGCGGGATGCGAGCGAGAGCAGCGCTGGTGGCGACCACGAACTTGTCGTCCACCTTGTCCAGGCCCGCCAGCGCCGCGCCCTCCTCGAAGAGGCTGCGGAGCCAGGTCACGTCCACCGGCGGCGCCAGGGAGGCGAGGAAGAGACCGCCCAGGAAGAGCACGCCCAGGATCTCCGCCGAGCGCCGGTGCCGCAGGACGTTGAGCACCAGCGTCAGCCCCGCCCGACCCCACGCGACGTTGAAGACGAAGAACGCCGTGATGAGGAAGCCGGCCTCGAGTCCGGAGAAGGGACGCTGGGCGGCGTACCCCAGCGCCGCCCCGATGACCGCCGGGTAGAAGACCAGCGCCCGCGGCTCGACCATCCCGGAGATCGACGAGGCGACGAAGAGTTCGACAGGGCGGATGGGAAAAGTCGCGAAGCGGGAGAGCTCGCTGTGCTCGTCCACCCCCGCCGAGAGCACCGGCCAGACCACGAACACCGTGCTCACCAGGAAGCAGACCAGCCGCAGCACGAAGCTCGACCACCGCGGCGAGGCGGCGATGGCCGGATGCGAGAGCACGGCGTACGTCCCGAGCCCGAGCCCCAGCCCTGCGCCCACCAGCACGATCAGCCCCACCAGGGCCGGGGCCGCGCCTGCGAGCTGGCGGTAGCGGTTGCTCCCGGTCATGAGCCGCAGCTGCCAGATCAGTCCCAGGTGTGATGCCCACCGGCGCGGGGACAGCACGCTGTGAGCACGAGCGGTCATGGGGTCAGCGCACCGGCAGAGGCAACCATGGCGCCCTCATCGCGACCCGTTCCCGTAGAACGACAGCCGCACGCCCGCGGCCTTGGGGGCCGCGACCAGCGTCTCGAAGAGCGACTCCAGGCTCCCCGCGCCGTGCTCCGCGCTCAGCGACTCCACCGTCCCGCTCGCGCGCATCTTCCCGGCGACGATGAAGCCCGCGTGGGTCGCGAGCTTCTCGGCGATCTCCAGGACGTGGGTGGTCATGAAGAGCGTCGTCCCGTTGCGCTTGAGCTCCTTGAGCAGCTCGCGGATGACCGCCGACGCCAGCACGTCGATGCCCTCGAAGGGCTCGTCGAGGAAGATGAGGCGCGGCGCGTGGATCAGCGCGGCGGCGATGGCCATCTTGCGGCGCATGCCCTTGGAGAAGTCGGCGATGAGCCCGTCGGCCTTGTGCGTCAGCTCCACCAGCTCCAGCAGCTCCTTGCCTCGGCGGATGGCCTCCTCGCCGGGCAGCCCGTACATACGTCCGCAGAAGACCAGGTACTGCATCGCGGTGAGCCGCTCGAAGAGCGCCAGCTCCTCGAAGACCACGCCGATGCTCGCCTTCACGCCCAGGGGGTCCTTCTTCAGGTCCTTTCCCAGGATCTCCACCTTCCCCGCGTCGGCGCCGTAGATACCGGTGAGCATCGCGATGGTGGTGGACTTCCCGGCGCCGTTGGGGCCGAGGAAGGCGTAAAAGGCGCCCTGGGGCACCTCGAGAGAGAGCCCGTCCACCGCCGCGAAGTCGCCGAAGCGCTTCACGAGGTTCTCGCACCGGATGGCGGGGACGGCGGTCGTGTCGGGAGCAGGTTCGGGCATGGAGGCGCGGCCATGATAGCCGAGGTCCCCAGCGTTCGACGCGAGTCCGTTCGGATGCCTACACCGCGAGGCGGTAGAGGATCGTCCGCTCGCGGGAGCGCGCGGCGAAGAGCGGGTCCTGTTCGTCCTTCGCCTTGCGGTGCGTCGGCGTCGCGACGTGCTCGGCCACGATGCGCAGCCCCGCCCCGGCGGCCACCTGGGCGACCCAGCCCGGCGCGCGCAGGCCGATCAGCTCCGCGAGGTCGGAGAGCACCAGCCAGCCCTCGCCTCCCGGGGTGAGGTGTCCGGGCAGCCCTTCGATGTACCGGCGCGCGAGCGCGCCGTCGGGGTCGAAGATGCCGCGCTCGATGGGCGACCGCGGCTTCTCGGGAACCCAGGGCGGGTTGAAGACCACCAGCGGCGCACGGCCGTCGGGGAAGAGGTCGCCCTCCTGGACCTGCACCTGGGCTCCGAGGCCGAACCGCTCCACGTTCTCCCGGGCGCAGGCGACGGCGCGCGCCTCGCAGTCGGTGGCCACCACCCGCGCGACGCCCCGGCGGGCGAGCACCAGCGCGAGCACTCCGGTCCCCGTCCCCACGTCGAAGGCCAGCTCGCACGAAGGGAGCGGCACCTGCGCCACGAGGTCCACGTACTCGCCGCGGATCGGCGCGAAGACCCCGTAGTGCGGGTGGACCCGGCCTTTGAGCGCTGGCACCTCGACGCCCTTCTTGCGCCACTCGTGTGCGCCCACCATCCCCTGCAGCTCGCGCAGCGAGGTCACCGACGGTCCTTCGACCGGCGCCCACGCCTCCCGGCACGCCTCGGCGACGTCGGGCGCGTTCTTCAGGACCAGCCGATGGCCCGCATCGAGCTCGACCAGCACCTTGGAGAGGACCTGGTGGGCCATGGACTGCTGCTGTCGGTGGGCCCGGAACGCCGCGAGGAGATCCCCGCCAGGGACGGGCTTGCGCCGCTCGTCCACGCGCCGGGCCATCGCCGAGAGGAGCTGACGAGCGTTGCGGTGGTCGCCCCGGTAGAGCAGCGAGCTCCCCTCGCAGGCCTGGCGGAAGGCCACGGTGGCCTTGGTGGTGTCGTCTGCCAGCTCGACCCGCTTGGGAGGAAACGACCCTCCCTCGGACCGCCACTCCGCTTCCCGTGCTGCGCCCGCCTCCGACCACGTCACCTTCATGAACGCTCCTGCGCCGCCGGGTGATCGCCGTCACGCTCCCGGAGGACGCGGCGCAGTCTACGCCACCCGACAGATCGTCCGGCTGGCTCGTGCGTGGGTACACGGCGACAAGGAGACTACCGATGAAGACCCTGCTCGCCGCCCTCGTCCTCGCTACCCTGGTTTCGACGACTCCGACTCCCGCTCTCGCCCAGTCCGACCGCTACTCCCAGGTGGTGAACGGGGTGGCCGGCATGGTCTCGGACGCGAATGCCCAACAGCTCGCCAGCCAGTACGGCCTGCAGATCCTCAACGTCACTTGGGAGGACACGGGCCGGTTCCAGGGCTCGTCGGTGGGACCGAACATCAGCGACGTCACCATCGAGGTGGTCCAGGGCCAGGGCGACCAGCGGCGGATGGCGCTGATGCCGGTCATCCGCTTCCCGAACTTCGAGGACAAGACCGCGGACGTGAAGCTGGACCGCTTCTTCTTGCGCGTGGGCAACGAGTCGCGCCGGGGACAGCCCTTGGTCATCAGCCTGCGCGAGCTGCTCGCCGACCCGATGCGGTACCTGAGCTTTCCGGGCAAGGGCCACGTGAAGGGCGGGACGCTGCTCGCGCCGCGCGACTCGCATGCGCTGGTCAGCGCCCAGGCTGCGTTCCTCCCGGTGCCGCAAGGCGGCAAGGCCACCTTCCACCCGGTGATCTTCAACTACCAGTCCACGGCCAGGAACCCCGCCGTGCTCACGCTGCTGGTCACGCGTCAGGGCACCTCGATCACCGTGGTGGACAACGCCCGCGACTCGCTGGGCGGGAGCTGGGGCCAGCGGCTGTTCTTCAACGAAGCCGGCGAGCGCGCGCCGCTCACGGCCGAGCGCCTCTCGGACGTGCAAGCCACTGGCGTCACCTCCAACGGCGAGTCCGCGGCCAGCCTGGGCGACGACGCAAATCTGTTGATGCTGGTCCAGGTCCCGCTGCGCTACCGCGAGCCCCCGCGCCGCGCCGGCTGGTTCGGCGGCGGGCTGGCCGCGCCCTCCTCGGCCGCAGTCGAGTCGAAGAGCGCCCTCCGGGAGCGCGATGACGTCGAGGTGGCGGTGCTCGGCCACGGCGAGCTGCAGGGCCCGTTCACCGAGCTCGACGGCCTCACCATCGAGCGCGACCCCCGCTTCCCGGTGCGCGTGACGGTGCAGTTCTACCAGGCCACCTCCAGCGCGCAGATCACCTCGGCGACCATGCACCGCCTCGCCCAGCAGATCAGCCGGGTCTACGACAAGGGCGACGCCATCGGCTCGCTGGTCGTCCCCAGCCCCAACGACCTGCGCCGTACGACCAACTGGGACGGCGTGGGCCCCGCGCCGAAGGACCTCTCGTTCTGGGACTTCCCTGGACTGGTCGAGCGCTGGACCAAGGGCGGCGCGCCGGCGCCACAGCCCGAGACCATCGGGGTGAAGTAGCGGGCGCACAGACGCAGGTGGCGGGCCGGGGCGACGACGCTCCGGCCCGCGGCCTTTGGGGACTCCTGGGAAGACCTGGTGGACTGGGTGGACTGGACTGGGTGGACTGCGTGGACGTCACCGTGCGCTCAAGGGCGCAAAGCGACGAGCGCCTCACACGCCGCCGGCAGCTCTTCCGCCCGCTCGACGACCCGACACGCTCCGGCGGCTCGCAACGCCTCGCGGGTCGCTGTGCCCCACGGCACCGCCACGAATGGCAGGCCCGCGTTGCGCGCGGTCTCGGCGTCCACCCCGCTGTCGCCCACGAACACCGCACGGGTCCCCGGTGGACAGCCGAGCCGCGCCAGCGCCAGGCGACAGCCTTCGGGGTCGGGCTTGCGCTGGGCCACGTCCCCACCGCCGACCACCACCGGGAAGAGCCCCGCGAGGCCGAGGCCCGAGACCAGCGTTCGTGCCGAGTCGCCGGGCTTGTTGGTCACCACGGCCTTCGGCCCGGGAAGCCTCGCCAGCGCCTCGACGATTCCGGGAAACGGCCGGGTGTGGTCGAGCATGTGCGCGGCGTAGTGCTCGCGCCACGCCACCAGCGCCGGTGCGGCCAGCTCGGGATGCTCCAGCCCGACGGCGCGCTCGATGAGCCGCTGCGCCCCCTCGCCGATGAATGGGTACAGCTCTCGGAATGGCACCTCGGGCAACCCCACCGAGACGCGGGCGTGGTTCGCCGACCGCGCGATGTCCTCGAAGCTGTCGATGAGCGTGCCGTCGAGGTCGAAGAGGTAGGCGTGCATGGGTCTGGTATCTTTCCCGCCACCTCCGTCCTGGACAAGCACCGATGCCCACTCGCCTCAAGCCCGGTTCCCTCGCCGCCCGCCCCGGGGAGCCCGGCGCGACGCTCCTGCTGGTCGATGCCCCGGGCCCGGACCTGTTCACCGCGGTGCGCTTCCCGGTGGGCGAGACCGAACCCGTCCCGTTCCAGGTCGCGCGGTCGGAGCTCCTGCCGGCGGGCAACGACGACGCCTCGGCGCGGGTCCTGCGACTACGCTGGCGCACCCAGGCGGCCGCCCGCGCATTTCCCCGAACCACGCTGCGGACGGCTCTCTTGCTCTGCGCGGGCCTGGGAACCCGGCTGCGGCCGCTGACCGCGCGCTACCCCAAGCCGGCCCTGCCCTTCTTCGACGGCCCGCTGGTCCGCTACAGCTTCGCGCTGCTCAAGAGCGCGGGCGTCGAGCGCGTGGTCATCAACACCCACCACCTTCCCGACGAGATGCGCCGCGTCGCGACCGCCCAGGCCCAGGCCCTGGGTCTCACGCTCGAGGTCTCCCACGAGCCGGTGATCCAGGGCACCGGCGGCGCGCTGCGCGAGGCCCGGGCGCTTTTCGGCAAGGAGCCGTTCCTGCTGCTCAACGGCGATTCCTTCCTCAGCATCGACCTCCAGACGCTCATCGGCGCGTATGTCTCGCGCGGCGACGCGGCGACGCTGGCGGTGGTCCCCATGCCCCCGGGCGAGTCGTTCCCGGCGGTCGAGGCCCGGCCGGACCTCGAGGTGCGGCGCATCGCCAACCTGGGCGACCCGGAGGACGGGCTCACGCCCTGGCACTTCGTGGGAGCCCACGTCATCGGCCCCGAGGTGCTCCGGCACATCGCCCCCACTGGCGAGTCGGACATCAACCACGACGTCTACAT
>CAZAIE010000210.1:0-9115 GCA_964485035.1 uncultured Myxococcaceae bacterium
GTAGTCGCCCGTCCGAGGAACCGGGAGACGCGCGTCGACGGGCGGGCCGGCCTTGCCCCGGCTCGTCCCGCGCCCGTAAGATTCGCCGCGTCGTCGTCCACCGGAGTCCAGGAGTCGGGTGTTCGCCATGCTTCGCGCGTCCCCGGGGGGAGTGCTGACGGTCCTTGCGGCGCTGGTCGCCGTGGTCACGGCCCTGCCTGCCGCGGCCGAGCCCAAGGTGAAGCTCTCGGTGCTGGTGGCCCAGACCACCGCGCCGTATCAGCGCGCCCTGGCCGGCTTCAAGCGCGCCTGGGACGGCCCGGTGCAGACGCACGTGCTCGAGTTCGAGGACGACGCGGTGGCGCGTGTGAAGGCCGAGAAGCCCGGCATCGTCCTCGCCGTGGGGGTCAAGGCGGCCAAGGCGGCGCAGGCGCTGGGCGACGTCCCGGTCGTCTACTGCATGGTGCTGGACCCCAAGGCCAACGGCGTGGGCGCTCCCCACGTCGTGGGCGTGCCGCTGGAGATTCCGCCGCAGGTCCAGCTCGGGGAGCTCAAGCGCGTGCTCCCCGGCGCGCAGCGCGTGGGCCTGGTCTACAACCCCTCCCGGTTCGGGGCCGATCTCGAGGCCGCCCAGGCGGCGGCGACCCGCCTCGGGTTGACTCTGCACGCCGAGCCCGCGAGCTCGACCGCGCAGTTCCCCGACGCGCTGAAGAAGCTGCTCCCCAAGGTGCAGGCGCTCTGGCTGGTGGCGGATCCCACGGTGGTCACGCAGGAGACCTTCCGGCTGATGCTGGAGTCCGCCAGCGCGAACCGGCTGCCGCTCCTGGTCTTCAACGACGAGTTCGTGCGCCGCGGCGCCCTCTTCGCGATCTCGCCCGACTTCGAGGGCGCCGGCATCGAGGCCGCCCGCATCGCCCGCGAGATCGCCGAGGGCAAGAAGCCCGCCGAGGTCGCTCCCGGGCAGGCGCGGTGGAACCTGGTCCTCAACCTGGGCACCGCCAAGGCGCTGGGGGTGAACGTCCCCAGCGAGGTGCTCAAGGGCGCGGTGCAGGTGCAGTAGTCGAGTGAGGCAGCCCGACCTCGGCCCATGGCCGGATCACGGGCCCAGGTGCACGGTCGAGCCCGCGACGCCCACCACCCAGACATCGCTGGACGACAGCCCCGCGAGTCCGGCGAAGGCGTTCGGGGTCTCGACTCCCAGGCCGAGCGCGTTGGCGTTGACCCAGCTCCCGTTCCAGAAGTGACGGGTCCCGGACTCGCCCACGGCCCAGAGCTTGCCCGGTCCGGGTGACCACGCCGCACGCAGGTTGACCGAGGGGGCGCCCGCCACGTTCGCCCAGGTGCTGCCGTTGAAGCGGAGCACGGCGCCTCCGGCCCCCACCGCCCAGACCTCGCTCGCGCTGGTCCCGGTCACGGCGAAGAGTTCGCTCGAGGTCTGCGGCGCGAGCGCGGTCCAGGAGTTCCCGTCGTGCCGCAGCACGGTCCCGCCCTGGCCGACGGCCCACGCGTCGGTCGTGCCTGTTCCCCAGACGCTGTTGAGCCGCACGGTGGTCCCGGTGTTCGTGGTGGTCCAGGTGGACCCGTCGAAGCGCTGAGCGGTGCCTGACGCGCCCACCGCCCAGCCGCTGGTGGCGCTGCCCAGCCAGAGGCCGTTGAGCTCGTTCGTGGTGTCGCTGGGGGCCGAGGTCCACGAAGTGCCGTTCCAGCGCACCAGCGCGCCTCCGGCGCCCGCTGCGAACGCGAGGCCCGAACCCGAGCCGGCGACGGCGTTGAGGTGGACGGAGGTCGGGCTCGTCGCCCGCGTCCAGCCGGTCGCGGTCCAGCGCAGGATGGAACCGTTCTCGCCGACCGCCCAGAGGTTCGCGGACGAGGTGCCCCAGGCCGCCCGCAGGTTCTCTCGCAGCACGAAGGGGGTGGCGGGGGTCCAGGACGTGCCGTCCCAGTGGAGGAGGGTGCCGTACTCGCCTGCGACCCACACGTCGTTGGCCGCGCGCCCGCGGACTGCGAGGAGGTCCAGCGTCGTCCCGCTGGCGACCGCGCTCCAGGCCGTCCCGTTCCAGCGCAGCAGGGTGCCTCCCGCGCCGACCGCCCAGACGTCGTTCGCGCCAGCGCCCCAGACGGCGTTGAGCTGGGCGGTCGTGCCGCTCGCCACCGTCGCCCAGGCGCCGCCGGTCCGCCGGACGATGGTCCCGTTCGCGCCGACCGCCCAGACGTCGTCACTGGATGCCGCCCAGACGCCCGTCAGGTTCACCGTGGGCCCGGCTACGACTGCGGTCCAGCTGGTGCCGTCCCAGTGGGAGGCGTTCCGACCGCCATACATCGGGCCGACCGACCAGATGTCCGTGCTCGAGGTGCCGCTCAAGGCCGCCGTCGAGGTGCCGATCTGGAGGCCGGACCAGGCAGAGCCGTTCCAGTGGCAGGTGTACGGTCCTCCGGCCACCCAGAGATCGAACGGGGCTGCTCCCCAGGCGGCGAACAGGCCGGGGTAGATGTCGCACCCGGGACGTTCCTCCCACAGGGTTCCGTTCCACTGCCACGTCTTGATGTTCCAGTCCCCAACAAGCCAGAGGTTGCTCGGTGAGTAGCCCCAGAAGGTGCGAATGTCGGCGCGCCTCGGGGCGACGCCGTCGGTCCAGACCGAGCCGTTCCAGCGGACCAGCGCCCCCAGCGTGCCTCCCGCCCAGGCCTCGGTCGAGGAGCTGGGCCAGATCGCCTGCAGCCGGTTCCCGGTGGGCCGTGGGTTCTCCCAGGACCAGTGCGAGCAGGTCCCCGCCATGCAGAGGCCGCCCGTGCAGGCGGTGGTCCCGTCGGGGCGGTTGGACCAGCTCGAGTTCGAGACCGCGGGCACGCAGCCCTGGCACGGGTTTGCCGGGTTGCTGGCGTTCGCGGCGTAGTGCGTCGAGTTGATCCAGCAGGTGGCGCCGCAGCCGCCCGAGTGGCAGATGAGCCCCGCGCCGCAGACCGTCCCGTTGGCGATGGCCTGCCAGGTGGTCGTGGACGTCGAGGGCTGGCAGCTCTGGCAGGGGTTGGTGGGGTTGGGGGCGTTGTCGGCCTGGAAGGCCCCGCCGATCCAGCAGCCCCGCGTGCAGGTGTTCGCCGTGCAGACCCGGCCGGGGCCGCACGAGGCGCCCGAGGCGAGCGGGGTCCAGGCAGTCTTCGAGGTGCCCGGCACGCACGTCTCGCACGCGTTCGACGGGTTCGCTGCAGTGGGGGAGCGCAAGCCCCCGTCGATCCAGCAGCCGTTCTGGCAGGAGCCGGACTGGCAGACTCCGGTTGCGCAGAGGGTCCCGCCCGTGACGTTGGTCCAGCCAGTGGTGGACGAGGCAGGGGTGCAGGCCTGGCAGGCGTTCGTCGGGTTCACTGCGCCCGAGGCGACGAAGGTGGAGGCCACGAAGCAGCCGGCCTGGCAGGCACCTGCGTTGCACACCTGCCCGGCGGCGCAGGTCCCGACTCCAGACCCGGCCGTGTAGGCGGTGGTCGAGGTCGCGGGCTGGCAGAAGCGGCAGGCGTTGGCCGGGTCCTCGGCCCCCTCCGCGCGGAAGGCCCCGCCGATGAAGCAGCCCGAGGTGCACGTTCCCGCATTGCAGACCCGGCCGCTGCCGCAGGTGGCGCCGTTCGCAGAGGGCGTCCACGTGGTGGTGGAGGTCGCGGGCTGGCAGGTCTGGCAGGCGTTCGCCGGGTTCACGGCGGCGGCCGCGCGGTAGCTCCCCGAGATCCAGCAGCCGGCGCGGCAGGTGGTGCCGTCACAGACCGAGCCGGCGTTGCACGCGGTCCCGGCCGTGGCCGTGCTCCAGGTGCTGGTCGAGCTCGTCGGGCGGCAGACCTGGCAGGGGTTGGCCGGGTTCTTGTCGCCCGAGAGGTAGCTCACCCCGCCGATGACGCAGCTCTGGGTGCAAGCGCCGCCGTGGCACTGCCAGCCGGTGCTTCCGCAGGCGAGTCCCTCGGGCTCGTTGGTCCAGGCCGTCGTGGCCTGCCCCGCGTTGCAGCGCTGGCAGACGCTCGCGGGGTTGTACGCGCCGTCGGGGTAGTAGGTGCCCACCCAGCAGCCCTGCTGGCAGGCGCCGAACGCGCAGACCCGGCCCGCGCCGCAGCCGGTGCCGTTGGCCACGCTGGTGAAGGACCAGCTCGACGCCCGCGGCTGGCAGGTCTGGCAGGGGTTGGACGGATCGGCGCTGCCCTCCGCGCGGAACGTTCCGTCCACGAAGCACCCGGCGGCGCATTGCCCGCCGTGGCAGATGCGCCCCGTGTCGCAGACCAGGCCGTCGCCCAGGTCGGTCCAGGCGCTGGTGGATTGCTGGGTGCGGCAGGCCTGGCACGGGTTCTCCGGGTTCACCGCGCCGTTGGGGTAGAGCACGCTCGCGATGATGCAGCCGCTGATGCACGCCCCCATGTCGCAGACCTGGCCCTTACCGCAGCTGTGTCCGGCGGGGCGCGCCGACCACTGCCCGACGCTCTCGAGCGGGAGGCAGGCGAGGCACGGGTTGGTGGGGTGTGGCGCGCCCTCGGTGTAGGTCTTGCCCCCGATGAAGCAGGCCTCGGTGCAGGCCCCGCTGCGGCAGATGCGCCCCAGCGCGCAGGACTCTCCATCGGGCCGCGGGGTCCAGTTCTCGCTCGAGGTGGCCGGGGCGCACGCCTGGCACCCGTTGGCCGGGTTCGCCGCGTCCGGGCCCCAGCTCTGTCCGTCGATGCCGCAGCCGGGAGCACACGCCTTGCCGCTGCAGACGCTCCCGGCGCCGCAGGGCAGGGCCCGGCAGTCGTCGTCGGCGCAGTCGACCTTCCCGTCGCAGTCGTCGTCCGCGCCGTCGCCACACGAGGTCTCGGTCTGGGGACAGGAGCGGCAGGCGCCGCGCTCGCAGCGGGTCTGGCCGCCGCAGACGACCCCTTGGCACAAGAGGTCCACGCAGGAGCCGGCGATGCAGCCGAACCCGGCCTCGCACGGCGTCGACCCGCAGCGATCGGGCACGCACTCGCCATCGGCGCAGACCGTCTGCGCGGGGCAGGTGCGGTCCACGCAGGCCGCGGCGAGGCACTTCCCCTCGAAGCAGACCGCGCCCTGCGCGCAGGCCTCGGCGCCGCAGGAGGCGGGGTGGCACTTCCCCGCTGCGCACCGCTCGCCCTCCTTGCAGGTCTTCTCGACGCAGGAGGGCTCGCTGCACGCCTGCAGCCAGCAGACCGAGCCGGGGCGGCACTCGGTGCCAGCGCAGTCCACCGGGTAGCACTGGCCCTTCGCGCAGCCCTGGCCCGCGGGGCAGCTCACCCCGGCGCAGTCCAGGGCGCGGCACTCGCCGTCCACGCAGCCCTCGCCGGTTCGACAGGGCTGTCGGCCGCAGGTGGCCGGGACGCACTCGCCGCGCAGGCAGACCTGCCCGGTCGCGCAGGTCGGACAGGCGCGGCAGGAGCCCTGGACGCACCACGCGTCCGCGCCGCACACCTCGTCGCTCTCGCAGGCCTTCACCGCGTCGTTGGTGCAGGCGGTCGAGGCGAGCGCGAGGGCGGCGAGCGCGAGGCACAGGGAGCGGGGCAGGGCCATGGACGTCCTCGGCCTGCGGAGGAAGGCGTTCCGCAGATGCGAGCGAACGTACTGGATCCGTCTCGCGGGTGCCCAGCGGGGGATTCCCCCGCCGCCCAACCGAGTGACCCTACCGCTTCACCACCTCGACGCGGCGGTTGAGGGCGCGACCTTCCTCGGTCCGGTTGCTGGCGAGCGGCTTGGACTGGCCGTGGCCCTTCGATGCCGGGCGGTCCCTCGCGATGCCCGCCTTCACGAGCGCCTCGACCACGGCCTTCGCCCGCTCCTCGGAGAGCTTCTGGTTCGCCGCGGCCGTCCCCCGGTCGTCGGTGTGCCCCTCGATGGAGAGCTCGAGGGCGGCGTGCTCCTTCAGCAGCACGACGATCTCCCCGACGATCCTCTCGGACTCGGGCAGGAGCGTCGCTTTCCCGGTCTCGAAGCTGACATAGAGCGCGATGCGCCCCTTCTCGTTGAGGGCGGCGAGGATGTCCGACGCCTGGATCTCCTGCTTCATCTCTTCCTCTTCCAGGACCTCCAGGCGGTAGCCGCCCTCGCCGGTCCCGACGCGGCCGGCGGAGGTGAAGACCAGCCACACCTGCTTGCCCTGCACCTTCAGGGACAGAGTGGCGTTCTCCTCGTCGAACATGAGCCGCTTCCCGCCCTTCTTGGCGATGGCGTTCTCGTAGTTCTTGACGATCTGGAGGAAGGACGGGCCGTCCGGGGCGGCCTCGGTGGGCTCGTAGCCGTAGACGAGCTGGGTCAGGGTCCCCTCCTTCGTCACCGTGACGCCGGGGGCCGAGGCGAACTCGAGCCGGTCGTACTTCGTGGAGCACGATGCGAGCGACGTGCGCGGCATGCGATTGAAGAGCGGGTGGTCCTTGCAGCCCTCCGCGTCCTCGGCGTGCCCGACGAGCGGGATGCAGAGGACGGCGATGGCGACGAGGGCGAGGCGCAGAAGGCTCATGGGAAGGGCTCCAGTCGGGTCGGGCGGGACTCTACCGTGGCGGGCCCGCATATAAGGATGCAGACCGTGGAACGTGGTTCTAAGTTGCCGGACTCACTGGGGGAAACAAGGGCGTCGGAAACGGCCGTGGGGACTGGGGATTCCTCCCGGGCCGTGAAACCCCAGTCCGAGGCGGGCAACCCCTTGGAAGGACGCGGGGTTTCGTGAAAGTCCAGTGAACTCAACTGGATACCGACAGTCCGCTGTGTCCACCCAGTCGACCCGTTCCACCCAGTCCACGTCCACCAAGCCACGCTCCACGGCTCGGGAAAGGGCAGCATTCTCGGAGGCCGCGCAGGCGGCTGGTAGTATGCCTCGCTCGCTTTGGAGGGCGCATGAGCTGGCTGCACCGCTTCAGCCTGCGGACCATCATCTTCGGGTCGTTCACGCTGGTGCTGGTCCTCACGATGGGGCCGACGTTCTACCTCGTCCGGACAACCATCGAGAGTTCCCTCAGCAAGAGCCTGCACGCGCGGGGCGCCGACCTCGCCCGGGCGACCGCGGAGCGCAGCGCGCTGCCGTTCAAGAAGGAGAATGGGCTCCAGGCCGCCGAGGCCATCCGCGCGGTGCAGCTCTCGTCCGCCGAGGGCCACGTCATCCTGGCGGCGCTGGACCTCACGCCCACCGCGACCACTGGCATCGACCCGGACCTCTCCAGCAAGGTCCTGGGGCTTCTGCGCGCGCGCCTCGGCGAGGAGAAGCAGCAGGGCCGGGTCTTCGAGCGCACGGAAGAGCCGCTGCACCTGGTCTGGAACCGGGAGAGCTACTTCGTCTTCGCCCACGCCGCGCGCGAGGAGCACGTCGACATGCTCGGGGCGGAGAACCGGGTGGTGGTGGGCTACGCGGTGGTGCTCCTCAGCAACCGGCAGATCGCGGGCGTCCAGGCCGCCGTCGCGAGCATGATGGGGCTCGCGTTCTTCTTCGGCATCGTCATCTTCGTGGGGCTGGTGTTCCTCATCAGCCGCTGGTTCATCATGCGGCCCCTCGCCCACATGATGAGCGTGGCCAAGCGCATCAGCGACTGCGACCTCAGCCAGCCCATCCAGGCCAGCGGCGGCGCCGAGTTCAGCCAGGTGGGCGAGGCCCTCAGCCGCACCAGCGAGAACCTGCGCGCCACCCTGGGCCGCGTGAAGGGCGTGTCCGAGAGCGTGGCCACGGTCATCGAGCAGATCAGCCACACCGGCGACGTGGTGGCCAAGGGCGCCAGCACCACCGCCCAGTCCGTGGACGAGACCTCCAGCTCCATGGAGGAGATGCTCGCCAGCCTCAAGTCCATCGCCGAGAACGTGGAGGTGCTCGCCACCTCCGCCGAGGAGAGCAGCGCCTCGGTGCTGGAGATGGCCACCACCAACAGCGAGGTGGCCGAGAACGTCCAGGGCCTGGCCGCCTCGGTCGAGGAGACCAGCGCCTCCATCGAGCAGATGACCGCGTCGATCAAGGAGGTGGCCGCGAACATCGAAGAACTCTCCGCCAGCGCCGGGGAGACCAGCTCCTCGATGAACGAGATGGACGTCTCCATCAGCCAGGTGGACACCAACGCCAACGAGACCGCGCGCCTCTCCGAGACCGTCTCCGAGGACGCGAACATCGGCGTGCTCGCCCTGCAGAAGACGCTCATCGGCATCGACAAGATCAAGGACTCGTCGAAGCAGGCCTCGGTGGTCATCGAGAGCCTGGGCAGGAAGATCGGCACCATCGGCAACATCCTCAACGTCATCGACGACGTCGCCGAGCAGACCAACCTCCTCGCCCTCAACGCGGCCATCATCGCCGCCCAGGCCGGCGAGCACGGCAAGGGCTTCGCGGTCGTCGCCGACGAGATCAAGGATCTGGCCGAGCGCACCGGCGCCTCCACCAAGGAGATCAGCGCGCTCATCAAGGGCGTCCAGGACGAGTCCAAGAACGCCATCGAGGCCATGGAGCGGGGCGTGAAGGCCGTCGAGGACGGCGTGCGCCTGGGCGGCGAGGCCGGCGGCGCGCTCAAGAAGATCTCCGAGTCGTCGACCAAGGCGACCCAGATGGTGAAGGCCATCGCCCGCGCCACCGTCGAGCAGGCCCGCGGATCCAAGTCGGTGACCAACGCCATCAACCGCATCGATCAGACCGTCCAGCAGATCTCCACGGCGACCACCGAGCTGGCCAAGGGCTCGGAGCAGATCATGCGGTCGGCGGAGAAGATGAAGGCCATCACCCGGCACGTCGAGCGCTCGAGCCAGGAGCAGGCCCGCGGCTCCAAGCAGATCACCCGGTCGATGGAGAACATCAACGAGATGGTCAACCACCTGAACAACGCCCAGAAGGAGCAGACCAAGGGCAGCGAGCAGGTGATGCGCGCGGTGGAGTCCATCAAGGGCGTGGCCGACCAGCAGAACCTGTCGATGAAGGAGCTGGAGCGAGCCATCGACACCCTGGCCCTCCAGGCCGAGGTGCTGCGCGAAGAGGCCCGCCGGTTCAAGCTCTGAGCGGGGCGCAACGCGGCCCCCGCCGAGGCATCCAACCGGAGAGAAACCGAGCCCATGACCGGCATTTCCTACGAGATCGTGAAGTCGGCGCCGACCGAGGCGGTGGTGGCGCTGTACGAGGCGGGAGGGTGGTGGAAGGAGAGCGAGGCGTGGAGGCAGGTG
>CAZAIE010000211.1:0-3300 GCA_964485035.1 uncultured Myxococcaceae bacterium
CCACCGAGAGCACGCCCGCCGCCTTCAGCCGCTCCCAGACCGCGCTCGCCTCGTTCAGCGGCATTCCGGCGCGCGACGCCAGGAGCTGGGGCGTGGCCTCGGGAGGCAACGTGCGCGGCCCGTCTCCAGGCGGGGTCATGGCCTGGAGCATCTTCACCGCCACCAGCGCCCCGTTGCGGGCCAGGAAGCCCTCGATGGTCCGGTTGGCGTCGCGCAGCCGCTCCGAGAGCTTGCGCATGATGCGCACCGCGACCTCGCCGTTGTCGCGCACCAGCTGCTCGAAGGTGGCCCGCTCGATCTCCACCAGCGTCGCGTCCTCGGTGACGATGGCGTCCGCGGAGCGGGGCTGGCCGTCCAGCAGCGACATCTCGCCGACGCAGTCCCCCGGCCCGAGCGAGGCGAAGGGGAAGCGCACGTCCCCGATGCGCTTGACGATCTGGACGCGCCCGGTCTGGATGACGAACATCCGGTCGCCCGGCTGGCCGTCCTCGAACAGGATGGTCCCCTGTGGGCACGACCTCAGATAGCGATCAGACGAGTTCTTCCCCATGTTGAAGTCGGCCAACCCTGCGAAGAAAGTGGGGGAACGTTAGCACGAGCAGTCGGGAGTCAACAGCCGCTGCCGCGTCCCCTTGCCCCTCCGGGCGCCCTTGACAACCCCGGGGCCAGGGACGGATACACCCGCGCTTCCACGGAGGCTCCATGCGCACCCAGGTCCTCGGCACCGGCATCGCCACCGGCGAGCACTGCGTCACCAACCGGGACCTCGAGAAGATCATGGACACCACCCACGACTGGATCGTGGAGCGGACCGGGGTGGAGCAACGGTTCTACGTCGAGCACGGGACCACCACCTCGGACCTGGCCGTCCGGGCCTCGGCGGCCGCCCTGGCCGACGCCGGCGTCGCCCGCGAGGAGGTGGACTACGTCGTCTTCGCCACCATGACCCCGGACTACTACTTCCCCGGCTGCGGAAGCCTGCTCCAGCGCAAGCTCGGCCTGCGCCAGGTCCCCGCGCTGGACCTCCGCCAGCAGTGCTCCGGGTTCCTCTACGGCCTCTCCACTGCGGACGCGCTGCTGCGCTCGGGAACCGCGCGGACGGTGCTGCTGGTGGGCGCGGAGGTGCACAGCGGCTTCATGCCCTGGAAGCACTGGGACCTGCTCTTCGGCCGGCCCCAGGAGGCCCCCACCGCCGAGGAGCGCGCCTTCAACACCCGCTTCCGCGACCGCGCGGTCATCTTCGGCGACGCCGCCGGGGCGCTGGTGCTGCGGCTGGGAGAGGGCGAGTCGGGGTTCCTGGGAGCGGCGCTGCACTCCGACGGCGAGGGCTTCGACGACCTCTACGTCCCCACCGGCGGGATGGCCTTCCGGCCCTACATGAGCGAGGAGCACCTGCGCGAGACCCGGCTGATGCCGGTGATGAACGGCCGCGCCGTGTTCCGCATGGCGGTGACCCGCCTGCCCGAGACCATCCGCGAGGTGTGCGCCGCCCACGGCGTCTCCCCCGGACAGATCGACCTGCTGGTCCCGCACCAGGCAAACCTGCGCATCAACGAGGCGGTGGCGAAGTCGCTGCAGCTCGCGCCCGAGAAGGTCTTCCACAACATCCAGCGCTACGGCAACACCACCGCCGCGAGCATCGCGCTGGCCTACCACGAGTGCCGCAAGTCCGGCAGGGCGAAGCCAGGGGACCTGCTCTGCTTCGCCGCCCTCGGCTCGGGCTACCACTGGGGAGCGGCGCTGCTGCGGCAGTAGACCGTCGGGACCAGGCCGTCAGTGGTGAACGTGCTCGTGCACCCGGTCCAGGCGGGTGCGCAGGCCTTCCTGGAACGCCGCGTCCCCCAGCCCCTTGTCGATCACCGCGACGAGGACGTGCGCGACCCGGTGCGCGATGTCCCAGGACTTGCCGTCCGCGGCGGCGTCGAAGACCGCGAACCCGTGCTGGCGGATGGGCTCGAAGGCGTCGAGCTGCGCGAGCACCTGCAGCGCCACCAGCCGCGAGAACGGCGTGCGGGACGCGTCCTGCGCCCGGGGCGAAAGCTCGGCCACCGCCGCGTCACGCTCCCCGGTGAGGCCGCGGACCAGCGGCACCAGCGCCCCCTCGTGCTCCCAGAACAGCCCCTCCTGGAAGCGGGCGAAGGCGAGCGCCTCGTCCTTGCGCCCCGCGCGCGCCAGCCGCACCGGAGCCTCGTGGAAGACGGTCCACTGCTTGCCCAGCGCCGCCGAGAACTCGTCGCAGAACGCGTCGCGGCCGGGGCCAGACGGCGGCAGGCCGGGCCGCAGCTCCTCGAAGGCCGCCAGGGCCGGGGCCACGTCGCCCTTCACCGCCGACACGTCCAGCAGCTCGCGGGCCCTCTCGGCCATGAGCGCCGGGGTCACCCGCGCGGGCAGCAGGCGGCGCATCAGCTCGTCCACCGCCGCGGGGAGGTAGCGCGCGAAGGGCCCGCTCCCCTTGAAGACCGGGGTCCATTCCTGGACGACCTGCCCCGGAGTCCGCTCGGCCGCGAGCGCCAGGAAGGCCACCTCGTCCGACTCGATGCCGCACTCGCGCAGCGTCGCGAAGATCGCCGCGGTCGAGTAGCCCGAGAGCCCTGCTTCACGCCACTTCTTGTCCACGCGCTCGTTCATGCGCGGGAAGCTACCCTGCACCTCGCACGCCGCCCCAGGAAAAAAGCGGCGGCGGCAGGGACAAGGACGTGCGGGAAGTCAGAGCCTTCCGCTCACCGGCGCTGAGCCCCCACTACCCCAGTCGCTCGTATTGGATGGCCAGCGTCTCGGGGTCGTAGATCGCCGCAGAAACCCCCTCGGGCTCAGATCGGCAGCGACCGGTGAGAAGAACGCTGCCTCGCGCAGCAACCTGGCCGCCGCCTCGCCCATGAACACGGGGACACCAGCAGAGATCCGTGGGACCAGACCCCAGTGGTCCAGGTGGGAGTGCGAGATGACCACGCCGAGCAGCATCGCAAGGCCCCGGATTGGAGGCAGCTCGACGTCCTCCTCGAGCCCCGCCGCCAGAGGCCGCCCCAGGTCCAGGACCACACGCCTCCCATCCCGCGCCTCGACCTCAGTTCCCGCCGATCTCCTCTGCTCCGCGATGGACGCAGACCCTCAAGGCGTGGAGTCCCGACTCGTCCGAGCCCTCAGCACCAGCTCGTAGACGTGCTCGTTCGGGGCGTACTTGCGGAAGAACCTCGCGGGGTCCAGGCCCAGCCCCTTCGCCAGGGCTGCCGCCACCGCCGGGCTCCTCGACATCCCCGCCTCGCAGTGCACGACGATGACCTCCACGTCGCGGTGCTGCTC
>CAZAIE010000211.1:3310-9103 GCA_964485035.1 uncultured Myxococcaceae bacterium
GGCACTGGGGGAGCGCGAGCCCGGGGCAAGGCGCCGTGTCGTCGAAGCCCAGCGTCAGCACACCCCGCAGGTCCTGCCGCCTGGGAATCGTCGCCGGACGACGCTCGGGATCGTGGATGGAGATGACGATGTGCGCCGCCAGCCCCCTCAGGTAGCTCCCCTGCGTAGCAGTCTCCCTGTCACAGACGATCAGCCGCATCGGTCCCCTCCAGGCAGGCCCGGCAGTTCCCACCCCACGAGCGACCGGCAACCGGCCCTGCACCCGGGGCAGCGGATTCCCGGCCGGCCGGGTCGTCCCCCTCACTCCTCTCCCAGCAGCCGCTTGACCCCGCGGTAGCTCCCGTAGCCGACCGCCACCGCGATGGTGGCGACCCCTGCGGCCGCCGCGGCCGCGACGATCGTCGCAGGCCGGCCACGGGCGTGGACCATGATTCCCTTCCCCACCTCGACGGCGACGGTGATGGCGTTCTTGGACGTGGTCATGGGCTCTCCCTCCAGGCGATCCGCGGGTTCGTACGAGTGGACGCCGCCTCGGTGCGCCACCTGACAGCCCACCTCGAGGCGCGCCTCCGGGATGCCTCTACTCAATACCCGCCCGACGGACACGGACCCGGCACAGCAAGCAGGGGCAGCAGGGGCCAACCACTCGAAGCCACAGGGCAACCAACACTTGCGAGATGTGGAGCGGCCGTCGGGTCCCGGGTCGCCCCGACCGGCCTGGCGCCACCCCAGATGCCCGCCCCGGAGGATGGGATGCGCCTGACCGGCTCCTCGACAGGGTCCGCAACCAGCTACGGTAGCGGTTTCATGCCCGACGATCGCCGCACCGTGACCATCCCCCTCGACGTGCCCATCGGCCCCAATGGACCTGACGCGGAGCGCCAGGTGGAAGAGCTTGTCGCACGCTCGCTCGAGGAGCTTGCTCGCGAGGGCTGGGTGGCAGATCAGGCCACCGACTTCCACACCCTCAAGGCTTCAGGGCAGCTCGTCGAGGTCGGTCAGCACCTTGCGCTCGCCGAAAGGGAGTACTTCGCGGTCCATGTCGCCCTGAAGCGCGCAACCTGAGCAGGCCTTCGAACCCCACCGTCCGACCGCCACCTGGCTCGGCCCGACCACCACAGAGCAGCCCCAGCGCGCCAGTCGTCCGGGACGCGGGCCGGCGCCCATCCGGTACGGGCCTGTCAGGTGAGCGCTGGAGTGTGCGTCTCCCTGGAGAACGCAACGTGACCCCGAGGAGAGACCGATGCGACGAGACAAGAAGGCGCTGGAGATGGCGGAGAGGGTCAGCGAGGCCAGCAACCTCATCGACCGCGGCGAGCACGCCCAGGCCCGCGACCTCCTGCTCGAGGTCCGCGCCAATGACCTGCGGGGCCCCTCCTCCGCCTACGTCTCGTACCTGCTCGCGATCTGCCACGACTGCCTGGAGGACTTCGCCATGGCCGCCACCTGCGTCGAGGACGCCCTGCGGACCGACCCGCTCAGCGTCCCCTTCAACCGCTCCTTCGAGATCATCAGCCAGCGGATCCGCAAGGCCCTGGCCGCGCCGGGGCGGGCGATCGACGACCCCTCGACCCCCAGGCTCTACGAGATCCTCGTGAAGTCCGGCGAAGCCGACACCGACAGCCACCTGGCGATGACCCGCTACTGCCTCCACACCGGCGACGCCTGCAAGGCGCTGCGGCTGGCCCGCGCCCTCACGGTCCTCGACCCCACCTGCCGCCGCGCCTGGGCCGTGGCCCTCGAGGCCGCCAAGGCCGCCCAGGACCCCACGGCCGTCGAGGAGATGCAGGAAGGGCTCGCCCACTGGGCCGAGGAGGAAGGCCCCGTGGTCTTCCCCATCCCCGGCAAGGCCGAGGGTTGATCGGTCTGCTTCTCCGCCTCGCCCCTCCCAGCCCCAGACGGCGGCTTCTCCTGGGAGCAGACGAGCCTGGCCGGCCGGCTCCAGCAACTCCTCTGACCGAGTCGTAGCTGCCGGCGTCGTCGCCGAACTGAAGCACGTGACCTAGCGCGCGAGAGTAGAGGCGGCCTCATTCTGGAGAGCACCGCAGTGCTCGAGGGGAAAGCCGTGCCTGGCGGCACAGGCCTCGACGATGCGCGCATCCTCCGGTCGGAGGACCACGAAGACGAGCTTCGCGAGCCCGTCGCGCTGCTCCAGCGGCAACGCCCGCAGGTGCTCGTGGACTGCGCCCATCATCGCGTCCACCGATGCGACCGGTCCCAGGCCACCGGCACCTGCCCCGAGGAGCGGCGTCGCCAGGATGAGCTGCCCCGTGAGGTCGTTCTCCGTGGCGAGCGATGCGGCAGCATCGAGGAACGCGCGCACGCATGCACGAACGCGACGCGGGCCCGAGGGGCCTCCGGTCTCCGGATCTCGCGTGCGGTAGTCGACCGCCGGCACGTGCAGCACCCAGCGAAAGGCGTTGCTGGTGCCCGCTGAAGTGACGAGGCAGTCGTCCGGCTCGAGTCCCGCGTCGAACTCCTCCTCGAGCCGCTCGCGAAGCTCTTGCTGGAAGGCGGTGCCGCCGCAGGCCTCGCGCAGCGCCCCCGAGACGCCGCTGCCGAGGGCAACGCTCGGGTTGGATGCGTTGACGACGGCGTGCGCGCCGATCGCCTGATCGACGAGCGAGCCGGTGTAGACGCTGAGCTTCATGTTCGACGCTCCAGAGCACGCAACGGGGGAGCCGAGTCAGTTCCCACCGTGCTTCTTCTTCTCGAACTGGAGGTCGACTGCGGCGCAGACCTCCTCGACGCTGCCGCCGAGGTCAATCAGCGGCGCTCCCGGCTCGAGGCAATCCGCATCGCAGACGACGACTTCGCGCGGGCGGACGGAGCACACCAGGTGGTGGGGATCCTTGGGGTCGCGAACGATCCCTCGCGATCGGAGGAACTCCTCGGTCTCCTCGTCATCGTCCTCTTCGTCTGCGCCTTCTTCGGACACACCCTCCGCATCCAGAATCGCGAAGAAGGCATCGACGAACTCCTCCACCGGGTCATCGTCTCCGGGCTCGAGTCCTGCACGCTCACGAAGGGCCTTCTTCACCGCTTGGTCGGTCTCCTCGTCGGAGGCGTTCTCATCGAATTCGACGGTCAGGGGCTCGAGAGGTTCGTCGCTGCCATCACTGGCGCGGGTGTCCTTGTGGTCACCGTTCGCGATGCTGTGACGCCTGATGAGGGCGTCCACCTCTTCTGGCGTCGCTTCCTGGAGGGCGGGGCCAGCCGGCTCATCCGCCTCCTCGAGGCGAGTCAGGTATCGCTCCAGCTCGGGCTCGGAGAGCTTGTCCACCTTCTCGGACGGCAGACGACGGCGTTCACGAGCTTCTGACATGACACCCTCCGTGGGGCTGGGAGCCTACTTCGCGTTGTTCGCCTCGGCCTCGATCTTCGCCAGAAACTCCAGCCGGTCCTCCTCCTCCTCTGCCCTCCGCTCCTCCTGCCTCCGCGCGTCCGCCTCCATGTACTCCTGAGTCAGCACGACCCCGAACACCGCCTCAACCATCTCGGCGGCCATCTCCTTCTCGTCCTCCAGCTCGTCCTCCTCCGAGGGCAGGAGGACCATCTCCCGAAGGATCTGCGACTCGGCGTCCGCCCTCGCCATGTTCAGTCGGCCGAGCTTCTCCATGTAGCCCTCCCCCGGCTCGTCCTTCCCAGCCAGCGCGTCCGCCAGCTCGATGATCCGTTCCTCGACCTCCTCCCCCAGCCTCCGGAAGAACGGCTCCGGGTCCGCGATCCGGGCGAAGTGCTCGGGGCGAAACTCCTTCCAGTGATTCAGGGCCAGCCGTCCGTACTGGTTCATCGTTGCCTCCCTGGTCAGGTCAGAAGTCGTAGTTGAGGTGCTCGGCCTTCCAGAAGGTGAGGACGTTCCAGTGCACCGCGTCTGCGGTGCGGATCTGGCGCAGGAGGTCGCGAGCGCCCGGGCTCGTGAGCGGCTCGAGGAACGGGTCTTCGCGCGCCAGGCGCCATGGCTCGAGCGTGGCGAGGAGCTGCTCCAGGTCCTGGGCGCGGTGGACGAAGCGGGGATGCTTCAGGGCCAGTGCGTGCGCGATGGTGGTGAGGAAGCCGAGGCGGTTCTGGAGCTCGTGGTGCTTGGCCTCCCGGACGAGCCAGTCCACGTCCACGTCGGCGAAGGCGAGCAGGAGCCACGGGAGCCCTTCGGCGAGTCGGGCCTCGAGATCGGGGGCGCCAAGGGCCCAGAGAAGGAGCGCGGCAGGGGGCTTGGGCTGAGGATGGGGCTCGATGTAGGCAAAGGGGGGGTAGCCCAGCGCCGAGAGGTGGCGGCAGAAGACCGCGTTGCTGAAGGGGTCGTCGAGCGGGTCCATTGGTCCGGTTTCATCCCGCTTCGCCATGCCGGGTGGCTCGCTGACGGGGTGCGTCGCCATCCATGACCTCCCAGGCTCCATGCCTGCAGTCAGGTTTCCGGATCCTCGGGACACTCCTCCTGCCACCACCTCGCAGAGCCGCCCTCCGGCGCGATTCCGTCCTCGTTCTCGTCATCGACCAGCCTGCCGCAGGCAGGGTCGTAGCTCAGGGTGACTCCGCCAAGGCAGACCCTGTTCCTGTGAACGCTGACGTGGACCGCGGAGTGCGCAGCTCGAAGGGTGTCGAGCCGAAGAAGGGAGTTCACGCCGGGCATCGCGCAGGCCGCGAAGGACCCGCCCACCAGGACGACCACGCCCTCTTCTCTCGCGGCAGCCTTCAGCTCCGCGGGTACTTCGACGCCATCCAGGATCACCAGGGCGGGGAAGGCTTCCAGGTCCTTCAACTGGCTGGCCGCGCTGGTCACGGCGACCTTGAGCGACTTTGCGTCCGTCGCAAGGACGACGGGCAGATCCCACAGCCAGGTCGCGCCCTCCTCGATTGCGTGCCGCTCGGACCGCTCGATAGGGCCTGAGGTCAACCGCTTGGCGTCGATGCCGGACCTCATCGCCAACATCCGGGTGGCCACATCCTCTACGGGTCTGCTCACGACGAGCAGGACGCCATGCCTGGCACCGGCGACCGCGGCGGCGACAGCCAGCAGGAAGTCGAGACGCGCTGGCGCATCGTCTCCAGCGACCGCTGTCACCGTCCCCAGACACAGGCGCGGTCCAAGCCGATCAACCGAGCCGAAGCCGGTCGCGAGCCCTGCCTCCGGCACGATACATCGCCGCTCCAACTGGAAGAGCGCTCGGTCAAGGGCGTAGCGGAGGAGCATGGGTCGCCTCCAACGAGGTCGCCGGGCAGTCTATTCGGCGGACGGACACGACCGGCCGCACCCCCATGGCAGCCATGGCAGCATCCGCGCCGTGCCTGGATGGGCGAGGCATTGGGAGGCCTACAGGCCAGCCCGGTCGAGGAGCCGGCGGACGGCGGAGACCAGGGTGGCGGTGGGGGCCTCTCCCCAGGCGTAGCCCCGCTGGCCCTTGATCCGCTCGAGGCCGGGGAATTGGCTCACGCTGGCCAGGTCCAGCCCCTGGGGGCCTTCGTCGCGGAAGGTGGCGAGGGTCAAGAAGCCGGTCGACTCCCGGACGATGGCGACGGGAGCCTCGCCCTCGAGCACCCTGAGCTACTAGGTTTTGAAATCGTCGCGCCGCGCGAAGAAATTATGCGGCGTCGCGGAGGAGTTGCTTGGTGGTCGCGTCGCGAGCGGCGAAGAGCGCCGCAGCAAGCAGGTGCCCCTTCTCTGTCATCGTGTACCGGTGGCTCTTCTGGACCTTTCGGATGAGGCCGTGCGCTCGCAAAAGGCGGAGTCGGCGCCCGATTGAGAGTGCGCGACCTTCCTGAGGGCGCACCCCGGCTTCCCTGAACGCGGTCGGT
>CAZAIE010000212.1:0-9082 GCA_964485035.1 uncultured Myxococcaceae bacterium
GGCGACTCCGTGGCCGCCCCGCGGCGACTGCAGGTCCAGGCGGAGCTGCGGCTGCAGGAGCAGGGCGAGCGCAACTTCCTGCCGGTCCCTCGGCTCGACACCAACCTCGTGCCCGGCAAGCTCACCTGCCAGCTGCGGATCGCCGGGACCGAGGCCAGCTGCCGGGCGCGGAGCGACGTGCTCGTGTTCGGACGCAAGACCAAGGAGGGCCAGCTGGTGGAGCTGACCCTCCAGCGCACCGACCAGTACGCGCGGGACACGCCGTCGCTCTCGCGCAGCGGGCTCCCGCACGTCCTGCTGGCCTTCACCGGAGTCCCCACGTCCTGGGCGCCCCGAGATCCGCTCGTCAAGAGCGCGCTCACCCTGAGGACCGGGCTGCCGGTCTTCTCCGACACCGAGCTCCAGCCCGGGGCCTACCTCCCGCCCGAGGTGGCGCTGCCGGTGCTGCTGCACGAGCCGCCGCGGGAGCAGCTCGCCGCGCGCGCGGAGGCCGTCGACTGGGCGGAGCTCGCGTACGCGCCCTCGCTCGACCGGCGCGGGGCGACCGGGAGCGAGCCCGAGGCGGTGCTGGCGCTGCTGCCCCGCACCGGCCAGGCCGGTCCCCCCACGGTGCAGCTGCTGGTGCCCGCTGCGCCGATGAACGTGGAGGTCGGGTTCTTCACCGCCGCGGGCGTCATGGCGCGCCACCTCTTCTCCGGGCAGGTCACGCAGCGCGATTCCGACTTCGTGGGGGAGTCGCTCGAGGCGCTGATGTGGTGGGCCATTGGCCTGTTCCTGGCCAACGGCCTCCTGCTTGCGTTCGCCTTCCTGGTCATCGGCTGGCCGCTGCTGATCGTCGACAAGATTGCCGGGACGCACCTGTGCCAGGCGCTGCTGATGCCGGCGAAGAAGTGGGTCTGGGTGCACCCGACCGAGGGGATGTTCTTCGGGTACACCGCGGCCCTCATCCCGCTGCGGGCGGCGTGGCTCGTGCTCTCGGCGCTGCTCGCCGTGGCCATGCGTCTCGCGCGGCTGCACCCGTACCTCGCGCTGTACCTGAAGGAGAAGGGGCCGCAGTACACCGCCCCGGAGATCGTGGTCTCGACCTTCCGCAAGCCGGGGTTCGTGCCCGAGCTCGCGCCGGAGGAGGCCGCGGTGGTGATGGACCGGCCGATCAAGGCGCTGAATCTGCTGGTGCTCACGCTGCAGGAGAAGGGCGCGCTCCAGGTGCTGAGCCGCAACCCCCTGCAGGTCGCGGTGAAGGACCGGGCCCGGGCCACCACGGGCCCGGAGAAGGCGCTGCTGGGCGCGCTGACCAAGGACGGCACGCTCGGCAGGGACGGGGTGCAGGCGGTGCTGAAGGCCCTGACCGCTGCGGTGCAGCCGAAGATGTGGCGCGCGGACCCCCAGGCCACGACGGCCGCGCAGCGCACGCGCGTGTCCCAGGCCTGGGAGGAGCTGGGGCGCGTGTCCGAACCGCAGCGGCCTTCCTACTTCAACCGCCACTACTCGACGCTCTACTTGAGCGACACCTTCTTCAACGACCTGCAGAAGAGCTTCGCGCCCATTCCCGCGGAGGCGCCGCTGGACTCCCCGCTGCACACCCTGGGTGCCGCCAGGGAGATCCCCGGGATGGGGACCGTCACCCGCGTCCAGGACTTCGCGCAGGGCATGGTCGAATCCCTGGAGAGGTCGGCCCAGGGGACGGTGGACCGCATCGAGAGCCTCTTCAACTTCGACGGCACGAAGCCCGCCCGAGGCACGGCGGCCGAGGCCGGCGCGAACGCGGCGATCGCCGCCTCGGTCTTCGCCGGCTACGACGCGTGCCACTCGGCGTGCCACAGCGCCTGCCACTCGGCGTGTCACAGCGCGTGCCACTCCGCTTGCCACGATGCCTGCGCGTGTCACTCCGCGTGCCACAGCGCCTGCGTCTCCTCCTGCGCGGGGAGCTTCTGATGGACCCCGTCCGGCTGGCGAAGGTGGACGGGTTCGTCGCGGCCACGCGCACCGCAGTCTTCGTGCGGCGCGCGGACCGGCTGCTGCTGATCCGCCCGGAGAAGACGCTGGGGGTGAACGAGACCGCCGCGGCCATCCTCGAGGCGCTCTACGCGCGCGGCGCCCCGCCGGCAGCCGGGGTGCTCGCGGCGCTGGCCCCGCGACTGGGCACCGGGCCCGATCAGCTGCTCGCCGACGCCGAGCGGCTCCTGGACGCGGTGGGGGCGATGATGCGCGACGACTTCTCGGCGCGCCCGCTGGTGCGCTTCGCCGACTTCGACCGCAGCCGCATCCGCTACCCGGTGCTCGCCGAGATCGCCGTGACGTACGCCTGCCAGAACCGCTGCGCGTTCTGCTACGCGGCGAGCCCGCACCGGGAAGGGGAGCACCGGGTGATGTCCGCCGCCGAGGTGAAGTCGGTGATGGACACCATCTTCCACGAGGCGCACGTGCCCTCGCTCAGCTTCACCGGCGGGGAGGCGACGCTGCGGCCGGACCTGCCCGAGCTCATCCGCCACGGCGAGCGGCTGGGGCTTCGGGTGAACCTCATCACCAACGGCGTGCGCGCGGCGGACCCCGACTACGCGCGGTCGCTGGTGGAGGCGGGGCTCGCCTCGGCGCAGGTCTCCATCGAGGCGCCGGAGGCCAGGCTCCACGACCGGCTGGTGGGGCGCCAGGGCTCCTTCGAGGCGACGGTCGCGGGGGTGCAGAACTTCCGCAAGCTGGGCATCCACTGCCACACCAACAGCACGCTGTGCCAGGAGAACCTGGACCGCGCGCCGGACCTCATCCGGTTCCTGGCCCGCGAGTTGAGGCTGCCCACGCTCTCCATGAACATGCTCATCCGCACCGGGAGCGCGCTCGACGGCGGCGGCGGAGGCATCCGCTACTCACAGGTCGCCGAGGTGCTGCCGGGGCTCATCGAGGTGGCGCGGGAGGAGGGCATCCGCTTCGTGTGGTACTCGCCCATCCCGTACTGCCTCCTGAACCCGGTGCTGGTGGGCCAGGGCGCCAAGAGCTGCGCGTGCGTCTCCGGGATCCTCTCGGTGAACCCCGCAGGGGAGCTCCTGCCGTGCTCGTCCTTCGGGGAGGGGCTGGGCTCGCTGCTCAACCGGTCGTTCACCGAGCTCTACGAGAGCCGGGCCGCGCGCTACTGGCGGGACCGGGAGTACGTGCCGCCGCCGTGTCGCGACTGCGCGGACGTGGACGTCTGCGCGGGGGCCTGCCCGCTGTACTGGGACGCGGCGGGGAGCTTCGACGAGCTGCCCCGGACCGGGGCGAAGGACGCGGCGGCGCGGCGGGCCTGGGAGGCGCGGCGCGGGGACGGGAAGAGCTTTGGCGTCCCGTCCCCGACCTGCGCGGCGAGGGAGGGCTGAGCGATGGGCAACCTGGTCGACTTCGACAAGTTCCTGAAGGACCGGCTGTCGGTCGTGGACGCCGCCGAGGCGCGGCTGTGCGCGCTGCAGTCCAAGTACGAGAGCTACTTCTCCGAAGTGAGCGCGGTGCGCGAGTCGGAGCTGGCGCAGCTCTCGGCGCACGTCTCCGCGGGGCGGGACCGGCTCCCGCCTGCGCTGGTCGCCCAGCTGGAGGCCGCGCAGGCGGCCGCCGAGAAGAGCTTCGAGGAGCAGGTGGTGCGGCTCCAGGCCGAGCGGACGAAGCTGGCGCGGCAGGCGGAGAAGGCGCGGCTCGACTCCCTGGGGGCGGAGCGCGAAGTCCACCAGAAGAACCTCGACCTGGACGCCAAGGAGGAGGAGCTCAAGCTGCGCAGCGCCGCCCTGCTGCAGCAGATCGACCGGTACAACGGCCGCATCCGCGAGCTGGGGACCGGCTTCGGGTTCTTCTCGAACCTCTTCTCCATGCGGTCGCTGTACCGGGAGCAGAAGGCGCTGGTGGAGGAGCAGGCCGCGGTCGCCGGGCAGATCGAGCTGCTGCGCCGGGCCTGGAGCGAGCGAGAGGCAGGGCACGAGAAGGCGGAGGAGGAGCTGAAGGCGAAGTGGCTCGACCTCTCGACACGGGCGAGCGCGCTGCAGACCAAGGTCGAGGCGCTGCTGGCCGCGAAGCCCCAGCTCGTCTTCCGCAGCACGCTGGAGAAGGTGCTCTACGACCGCCGGCCCCAGCTTCCCATGGCGAAGGCGGAGGACCCGAAGTGCCCGCGCTGCAAGTCGGCGAACCCCGAGGCGAGCAGCTTCTGCCAGATCTGCGCGCAGCGCCTGAAGCCTGACCGTGAGGACCTCGAGGGCAGCCTCGCGGAGATCGCCGAGGCCAACTACCACTTCACCCGCTTCTCCGAGGGCATGCGCGCCTGCCAGGAGGTCATCGCTCTCGTGCGGGGAGTGAAGTCCGGCATCGGCGCGTTCCGCAAGAGCCTGGCGAGCATGATGGAGACCCAGTCGCGGCACAGCCTGCGGGCTCTCTCGCTGGAGGTGCCCGCGGCGAGCGTGAAGTACGGCCAGGTGCTGGAGCGGCTGCGCGACGCCGCCGCGCCGGAGCTGGCGCTGCACCCCAAGGTCTTCGGCGAGCGGCTGGCCGACGTCACGCGGGTGCTCAACGAGGACGGCATCAAGGCCTGGTTCGAGGAGCTGGGGCAGGAGTTGTCCCGACAGGCCAAGTCCCAGTGGGGGTGAGATGAAGCGGCTCTTGTCGATCGTGTTCCTGCTGGCTGGCGGGGCGCTGTTCCTGCTTGGCCTGCTCTTCGTGGTGGGCGCCGGTGGCGAAGCGCGCCGCCTCCTCATCGCCGCCGTCTCACTCGGGGCCGGCGCGGTGCTGGTGGGCTTCGGAGTCAGGTGGTTCAGGGCTGCGGAAAGCGATTCACCCGAGCAGGTGCTCGCGGACCTGCTGGACGCTGCCCGCCGCCGTCACGGCGAGATCTCCGAGCTGGAGGTCGGGGCTGCGCTCGGGCGTCGGGCGCCGCTCGCGGGCCCGGTGGTCGAGAAGCTGCTCGCCCAGACCCTGTGCGAGCGCCGGACCAAGGACGGCACCAGCTACCTGGTCTTCAAGGACCTGCAGCCGCGCCTCTTCCTGCGACGCTGCGAGTACTGCGGGGCGGAGATGTCCATCGCCTCGGTGGCAGAGAAGTGCCCCAAGTGCGGCGGCGCGGTCGGCACCAGCGTCGCGCGCAAGGGCGTCTCGTCCGACACCTACAACATGGACGAATGAAGAGAGCGGAGCCGAAGCCCCGCTCTCCGAGATTGGCTGGTGCGGCTCAGTCGGATCAGAATGCGAACGCCGCGCCGATCTGCGCTCCGCCGTGCGGGGTGGGGGTGACGCCCAGGCCGATGAGCTGGGGCGCGAAGGCGCTCCTCGGGGCGTCGTCCAGCTTCACGTCGTTGGACCCCTTGAGCTTGAAGCCGACTATGCCGCCGGCGATCGCGACCACGACGCCCGTGCCAAGGACGGCCAGGCCGGTGATGACTGTATCGTCGTCCTCGTCGAGCACGCCGTTTGCGGTCAACCCGAGCCCGATGAGCGCGGTGAACCCGCCCGCGCAGACGCTGGCGATGCCCAGGGCCAAGAACCCCCCCTTGCGCCGGCCGATCTTCGCCTCGAGCGCTCCGGCCGAGGCCGGGAAGTTCACGCTGTCGGAGTAGCTCGCGGCCCCGGTCACCTCGACGCGGTGCTTGCCGGGCGTGATCTGCAGTTCGCACGGGGTGCGGCAGGTGGCGCCGTCCACGTTCACCTCGAACTCGTCACCGTCGCGGACCGCGGTGAAGCGGACAGGCATCGGCGGGCCACGGAGCGCGGCGTCGGGCACGGGAACCGGCACCGGACCGGGAGCGGCGGTGGGCGCGGCGCTGGCTCCGATGGTGGTGACCAGCCCCGCGGCGACCTGGGCGCGGGTCAGCATCGGCGGGTGCCCGGGGGTCATCGTCTGCACGTCGTAGATGCCGGACGGCACGCGGTCGCTGCGCCAGGGGCAGGGGACCGGCACCGGGACGATCGGCGAGATCTGCACCGAGGACCCGGCGGGGCACTGGACGTCGAGCACCCCGAGGCTAGGGGCGGCCGGCCCCAGCCGCGCCATGGCGTCGCGGGCCCGCTTCTGCCGTTCCGCTGCGCCGTCAGTGGCATCGTTCAGCGCGAGGTAGCGCTCGAAGGCCGCCGAGGCCTCGCCGTCCCGCTTCAGCTGCTCCAGGCAGCGGGCGATGTTGAAGCGCACCACCGCGAGGTCGCTCAGCGCCTCGGCGCGGCGCAGCTCCACCAGCGCGCCCTCGTAGTCGCCGGACTTGAAGAGGTCCGCGGCGAGGTCGAGGTAGGTCTGGACCTTCTTCCGGGTCACGGGGTCCTCGGCCGCGTGGGCCGGGGTGGGGGCGGCGAGGAACAGACCGCCGAGCAGGGCGACGAGGGCGAAGAGACGCACGTTGGACCTCCAGGGAAGCGCGCATTCTGGCACGACGCTGGCTGCGACAGAAGGGTCACTCGGAGACCTGCAGGACTGCTCCGGACAGTCGTAGCTCGCCGCTGCGCGCCCGCACCCGGACGCTGCAGGAGGCGACGCCTTCGCACCGGGAGACCTGGGCCCAGGCCTGTCCTTCGACCGAGAGCACGCCGCTCGCGGCACCCTCGGGCAGCGTGACCTCCACGATGTCTCCCGTGATGCGGCCGTCCCCGAAGCTCGGCGTCCCGTCCAGGGCCTCGAGCCGCCAGAGTGCGGTGCGTCCCGTGTCGGTCTGCGGACTCCACTCGAAGCGCCAGCTGCCCGCTAGGGTGGTGGCCCTGGAGAGCGCGAGGCCCCGCTCGCCGAAGACTGCACTGGCCTCGACCTGGATGGTGAGCCCGCCGTCGGCCAGAACCAGGACCGCGTCGCTGGACATCGCTGCGACGGCGGCCAGCGGGACGGTGAAGCTCGGGGCGCGGCACGTCCAGCCACTCGCGTCCTGGAACTCCCCGCCGGGGGACTCCAGCGTGAGCGCGACGCCGTTCAACGTGGCGGTGGGGAGCGTCCCCAGCCCCTGACAGCCGCCCATCGACTCGCCCAGGGTCACCCTCACCAGCCCCTCCTGCGAGGCGTCCAGTTCGAGCTTGGACTGCGAGAAGTCCTTCAAGGACGCACCGCCGCACGCGGTCAGCACCAGCAACGAGAAGGGGATCCTGAAGATGCGCTTCGTCACGGCGACCGCCCACGCTGACCATCCCGAAGGGATTCGGTTCCGGACGGCCCGCAAGCGATCAAACTCGGGGCGCGGCTCAGCGGCCCAAGACCACGTCGTCCAGGGTGACGGCGACCCGGACGGTCGACGCCGCCCGTCCGAAGACGACCTCGCCAAAGCGGTCGAGTTGCCAGATGGCAGAGTGGTCGAGGGTCTCGGGGACCCACTTCAGGGTGAGCTTGTGGCCCTCGGGGTCGTAGCTGCCGCTCTGCGAGGAGGTACTGGACGTCGAGGCTCAGCCCCGGAAGAACTCGCGGATGCGGGCCACGCGCTTGCGCATCAGCAGCGGCAGCTTCCAGGCGTTCGCGAGCTTCATGACCTGCGCGTCCGCGAGCAGGTTCCCCAGCTCCCAGAGCGAGGCGTCGAAGGGCATCCAGAACGGCTCGGGCCCCTTGGACCGGTCGATGACCACCGCCTTCGGCCGCACGAACGTAGCCAGAGCATGGACGCTGTTGGCCACGCCGAAGCCCGTTTCTCGCGTACCGCTCCAGGGCAACTCGGGCACCGCGCCGGTGAAGGAGTGGTTGTTCACGTCGACGACCCCCACGTCCAGCTGGCCTGCCAGCCGCTCGGCGCGCGCAAGGTCCGTCGTCCAGATCGACGCGCCCAGCCCGTAGCGGGAGCGGTTCACGATGCGCACCGCCTCGGCCGCGCTGTCGACGCGGACCACCGCCAGCACTGGGCCGAAGGTCTCGTCGCGCACCACCGACATCGCCTCGGTGCATCGGTCGAGGAGAGTGGGAGGGTAGAAGAGCCCGGTCCCCGTCGCCTGGCCGCCGCAGACGAGCGTCGCACCAGCAGCCACCGCCTCGGCCACCTGCTTCGCGACCAGGTCGAATTGGCGCTGGTTCGCCAGCGGCGACAGATCCGCCCACTGCGCGGGCCCCGTCACCAGCCGCCTCCACGCCTGCCCCAGGTGCTGGACGAAGCGGTCGGCGATGGTGTTCTCCACCAGGGCTATCTCCACGGCGCCACAGGACTGCCCCACGTTGCTCAGGGCCCAGTGCGTGATGCCAGCAGCGGTGCGCGGAAGGTCGCAGTTGGCGAGCACGATCGCCGCGTCCTTGCCGCCCATCTCTGCGCTGCAGGGGATGCCGCGCTCGGCGCACTGCTTCGACACTGCGCGGCCGCCGCCGATGGAGCCGGTGAAGACGCACGCGTCGATGCCCGCGTCGATGAGCCCCGCGCCAACGGCCGCGCCTCCGTGCACCACGCTGAGGAGACCGTCGGGGAGCTCTGCGGCGAGGAGGTCCGCGAACCACTGGCTGCTGCGCGGGGTGTACTCGCTGGGCTTGAGCACCACGCCGTTGCCGGTGAGCAGCGCGGGGTACACCGAGCGGTAGAGCCCGGAGATGGGGAAGTTCCAGGGCGCGATGATCCCCACGACGCCGCGCGGCACCTGGTCGATCCACGCCGTCTTGCCTGCGAACTTCAGCGGGTTCATCCACACCTTCTGCCGCTTCGCGCCCCGGGCCACGACGGTCACCCACGCGCTCAGCATGTCGAGCGGCCCCAGGCCCTCGTTGAAGAGCCCTTCGACCTCGAGCTTGCCCATCTCGTCGCGGCAGAGCGCCATCGCCTCGTCGCGCCGCCGGAGCATGGTCTTCGCGGCCCGCTTCATCGCCTCCGCGCGGTCCTCGAGGCTGCACTCCCGCCAGGCCGCCGAGGCCTCCCGGGCTCGCGCGACGGCCTTCGCCAACTCGGTCGGAGTGGCGCTGGGCACGACTTCCAAGGGGCGCAGGTCCAGGGGGCAGATTCGCTGGAAGGTGTCGGTCACGCGGTCCTCCGGGCTCGATGGGCGCGGGAGGATAGGAGTCGCGGTGGTGGACTTCAAGCGTCCAGCGGCCTAATCCTCGCGGCTTGCGCAGGGGACTCGATGCCCGGGATCGGACACCTGATGATGGGGATGGCGGCCGGCCGCGCTGCGGCGTCGGGCTCCGAGCGCGTTGGCCGTGCCCTGG
>CAZAIE010000213.1:0-9075 GCA_964485035.1 uncultured Myxococcaceae bacterium
TGATGGAACCACGCTGGTCCAATTCCGTCAACGCGCCCCGTTCGATGGCGGCCTGTTTCCCCCGGAACGCGGCAACATCGAGCCGCACCATGCGGGCGCTCTGCGGAGTGATCCGGCGTTCGCCACCGCGGGCCAGGACGCTGCGAGCGCCCCGTAGCCGGTCGTCGGCAGACCGGCGAGGTGGCGCTGCACGGTTGTCCGCGCGGATGTCTCGCGGTCATCGGTGCGAGTGTCGGCCTTCGTCGCCGCCGAAATGGCCTTGCAGAGGGCAGGCACGTGCTCGTGGGGCACGCGCGAGAGCAACGCCCCGGCGAGCGCGAGGAAGAGCTGGTGCCATTCCGTCGCGACGAGCCGGACGGCCCCTGCGATTGGTTCGACGCAAGGTGCCCAGACGTCAGGCACTTCCTTGGTCCAGTCGATCTGGGGCACGGGCTTGGGGGCAGCGGGGGTGGCCACGGAGAACGAAGCGTCGACGGCGGCGATTGGTTCCAGGGGGATCGGTCGCATCCGGTCCAGGCGCATGTACGGGCTGCTGTAGGGGTACTGGCGGCGACGCACATTCGGCAGGCGGAAGTGCCGGGTCCAGTCGCGGCACGCCCAGTCGACCGGGAGCCCGGCCTTCTCGAGCTGGAGCAGCCACCGCCGCAGGTAGGGCTCGACCTCCGCGACGGGGATGGGCTTCTCGATGGGCTGGACCACCCGACGCCCGTGCTCGGTGTGGTAGATGCCGGCGCTCTGCAGAACATCCAGGGAGTCGTACTGCGCCAGCGCAGCGTGCAGCAGCACGCGGTTCCAGTTGCTGTGGTTGGCGTTGTCGATGTCGCAGAAGAAGGCCTCGACCTGCACCCGACCGTTGAAGAACGGCAGGCCTGCCTTGTTGATCCTCGGCTGCCGTGCTGCTCCCTCAACGACGTAGGTGACCAAGTGCGCGTCCGTTGGGTAGGTGCGCGTCAACGCATCGTGCAGCTCCAGCACCTCGAACGAGTGCGCAAGCTCCCGCCCGGAGCCGTCGAAGCCCTTCGAGAACTTGTTGGGCGCGACGGCGACCAGGGTCATGGCCGCTCCCGCCGCTCGGGAAGGTCGAACTGCTCCCAGGCCACGGCGCCGCGCTTGTGGACCGCGTCGCGGAGAATCGTCTGGATGTCCCGGACCGAGATGTCCTGGGGCACGGTGAAGGACTTCGGCGGACCGAAGCCGAAACGCTCACGGAAGCGGTGGAAGACCCAGCCCGGCTGGTAGCCCTTCGCCTTGGCCTCCGCGCAGTAGTGCGCCCAGACCATCCGCTGGTGCTCGAGCCGCCCCGGCGAGACCTCCACCAGGGAGTCCGCCGACTCCTGGGGCAGGGGGATCTCGACCAGCCGCTCGCCGCACTCGGGGCAGACGCGCGTCGCCAGCGGGAGGACTGCCTGGCACTGCGGGCAGGTCTTCGAGAGCGGCCCCGTCTGGCGCTTGGGCTTCCTCGGCGGGTCCAAGCAGAACTCGCGCGGGTCCTGGGGAAGCCCGTGCTCGAGGGCGCAGCCGCCGTGGTCGAGGATGATGGCGCGCACGCCGTTCCACGGCCGCAGGATGCGACCAGCCTGCTGGAGGTAGAGCCCGGTGGACTTGGTCGGGCGGGCGAGCACCGCGCACTTCACCGACGGCTGGTCCCAGCCCTCGGAGAGCACCCCGCACGAGCCGACGACCTGGGTCGTGCCTGCTTCCAGCCGCGCGAGGATCGCGTCGCGGTCAACGGTGGGCGTGGCGCCATCGAGGTGCTCGGCCGGCACGCCAGCCTCCACAAACCGCTCGACGATGTGCCGGGAGTGGGCGACCGACACCGCGAAGACGACCGTGCGCAGCCCCTGGGCGTGCTTCTGCCAGTGCTCGACGATGTTGCCGACGAGGGCCGATCGGTCGACGGCTGATGCCAGCGCCGCCTCGTCGTAGTCGCCGCCCCGTACACGCACGCCCGACAGATCGGGCATCGCCGACGCCGGCACGGTGAACACCCGCGGCTCGACCAGATAGCCCTGGTCAATGAGCTCGCGCGGAGAGGCAACGACCACCAGGTCGTCGTAGGCGTCCTTGAGTCCCTTGCCGTCGGCGCGGTACGGCGTCGCGGTGAGGCCCAGGTGGATGGCGTTCGGGTACTCGCCGGCGACGTCTCGGTAGGACTTGGCGGTCGCGCGGTGCGCCTCGTCGACGAACACGACGTCGGCCGGCGGCTTGGCGCGGTTGCGAATCGTGTCGACGCTGGCGACCTGGACGGGAGCAGCGGGGCGGCGGCGCGGGTCGGACGCCATCAGCACGCCGACCTGCTCCTCGGACAGGCCCTGGTCGAGGAGCTTCCGGTAGGCCTGGTTCACGAGCTCGCGGCGGTGGGCGAGGAAGAGGACCCGCGAGCCGCGCTCGACGGCGCTGGCGATGATGTGGCTGGCAATCAGCGTCTTCCCGCCGCCGGTGGGCAGGACGATCAACACGCGGCGCGCGCCGCCCCGGATGCGGATTCGCACTCTGGCGATGGCCTCGAGCTGGTACGGGCGCAGACACACGCCTCCCGTGCCCGCCGGGCAGGTGCTCTCCAACATGGCTGGCTCCTCGTGGACCGCCTCCGGCCGGCGCTGTGCTCAACCGGCCGGAGGGTCTTGGGCGCTGGTCTCTCGGGCTCTGGCCCCTCTTCGCGTCGGGCTCTCTGGCCTCTGCCTACTGACGCGTGCTCCACCACTCGCGGAGCAAGTCGATGAAGTCCTCGAGGTACATCGCCGCGACGGCGCGCTCGTTGTCGTCCTTGCAGACCGCGAGCAGCCACTTGGGCGCGTTGCACGCCTCGCTGGCCTGCTTGAGCGCCGCACGGATGTTCGTGCGCCGCCCGCGCTTGCACTCGACCCAGAACGCCGGCACTTCGACGTCGGGCACCTCGGCGCCGCTGCGGTACTGGATGCCGCGCCGCGCGTTCTCCACCCCGAAGACCTCGCCGAGCACGCGCGCCATCTCGCGCTCGAAGTCGTGCCCCTTCCTCCTGCAGGAAGCGCCGTTCACTGGACACCTCCCTCGCGCACGACCGCGGCGTTGCCGGTGGTTCCCGCGCCGATCAGCCGCAGGAACAGCTTGTAGGTCCGCACCACGTCCTCGAGCGCGCGGTGCGAGCCGACGTTCGAGATGCCGTAGTGCGCGCAGAGGTCCCGCAGCGAGAGGGACTGCACGAAGCCGTGGCGGAGCAGCGGCCAGGCGAGCGTGGCGGTGTCCAGCAGGTGGTGCCCGATGTCGGGCCGGCGCAGACCGAGCCGCCGGTACGCCACCGTGAGGAACGCCCAGTCGAAGGCGGGGTTGTGGCCGACGATCAGGCAGCCCTCGAGGAAGCGTGCCAGCAGGGGCAGCACATCCTTGATCTCGGGCGCCTCCGTCCAGTCCTCGGCGCGGAAGCCGTTGAGCTCCGCCGCGCGCGGGTCGACCAGCACGCCCGGCGACGGCGCCACCTTCGTCTCGAAGCACCCCTCGACCGAGAGGCTGAGCGGGTCGACGCGCATCGCGGCCACCTCGACAATGTCGTCGGCCTGGGGGTCGAGGCCGGTGGTCTCGAGGTCGAGGAAGACGAGCGGCCGGAGCGAAGACTGGGCCACCAGATCCGGGATCAGGGCCGGGGTCGTGGACGTCCTGACAACGATGGCGGTGGTCACGGCGACACCTCCGTCTTGCGCTCGGCGTGGGCGGCGAAGCGCGGCGAGTAGGTCTTCTCTGCGACAGCGTCGAGGCGGGCCTTGAGCATCTTCACGTCCGCCGGGAGCAGCTCCTTGGCGACGTCCTTGAGCAGGCGCTCGACGGCGGACTTGTCGACGACGAGGAGCTGGCGGGCGAGGTCCTCCATCGACTCGCCGAGCACCTCGTTGAGGATCAGCAGCGTGGAGTCGGCCGGGTAGCTGACCTGGGTGGTCTTGTTGAGGCCGTAGACCATTCCGCCGAGCTTCAGCTCCCCGAAGTTCTCGATCTGCTTCTTGAGGATCCGCTCCAGCGCCTCCTTCCGGGCGTAGAGCACCTTGGCGAGCTTCGCGACCTCCTCGCGCTCGGCCGCCACCGCCTGCAGGTCCTTCTCGTCCTGGCAGACGTGCTCGACCTTGCCGAGGAGCGCGCGGTGGTAGACCGGGCACTGCATCCGGTGATCGCACCAGTTGCAGTTCTCGTTGAGGCGGGCCTCGTACTCGGTCGCCTGCTCGCTCGCCCGGCCGAGCATCGCGACGTACCTGCGCGCCGCCGCCAGGTCCTCGTCGCTGCGCGCGGTCTCCATGCGGAAGCCGTGGCGCAGCAGGTAGAACGACAGCCGCACCTTCTTCGCCCAGGGCCAGAGCGACCGCGCGGCCATGGCGTAGATCGAGAGCTGCAGGTCCTGGTCGACCTCCTCGCGGGTGAAGATGGCCCGGTTGGACTTGTAGTCGGTGATGAGGACCGTCTCGGCGTCGATGCGGTCGGCCCGATCGATGAAGCCACGGACCTCGAAGCCGTCGAGGGTGAGCCGGAACTCCTGCTCGATCCCGAGGACGGTCGTGTAGTCGACCAGCGGGTTCTCGCAGACGTAGCTCCGGAGGATCTTCACCCCCTCCTGGAAGCTCTCGAAGTCGAAGAGGCTGGCCTTCGCCCACTCCTCCTCGAAGAAGGCGATGAGCTGCTCCTCCGGGAAGCGGCCCGTGATCTTCTGCTCGACGATCAAGCGGTAGACGCGCTCGAGCGCCGCGTGGAGCACCGAGCCGAACGTGGTGGCCGGGTTGAACGCCGAGGGCTCGCCCTTGACGTAGTGGAGCTCGAAGCTCTTCGGGCACTGCGCGAAGCGCTTCAGGCGGGAAGCGGACAGGTACTCGTTCTTGAACGTCATGGGTTCCTCGAGGGACGAAGGCGGGGGAAGAAACCGATCTGGACGGGGCTGGACTTCGGCGGGGCGGGGGGCGGCGAGGTCGCGCGCAACCGCTGCAGGTGCTCGCGAGCGTCCGGCAGCGGGTCTCGCCCGTAGCCGTTGGCCCTGAGCCACTCGACGCACATGAACTCGTCGGGGCGCAGGCACGGGCCGCCCTCGGCGTAGTGGACGCAGCGCTTCCCCTCGCCGGGCCGGTACTTCGCGCAGGTGATCTCGGGCAAAGCCATGGCGTCTCCGTGCGCGGAGGGGCGAAGGGTTGGACTGCGGGGAGCGGCCCCTCCCGCGGAGCGCGGGAGGGGTCACCGACGCGAGCGGACGCTCACGCGAAGGGGTCGACCTCGACGGCCTTGGGCTTGAACTCGGCCTCGAGGGCGTCGAGCACGTCGATCGCCATCTGCACCTGGGCCGAGGGGATCTCGCGGATGCGGGTGACGCCGAGCTTCTTGCAGAAGCGCTCGACCGCCTCCTTCGGCAGCGACTTGAGGACCACCGTGATCGACTGCGCGGTCTTCTCGTCGATCGGCGCCGACGAGGCCTCCGCCCCGCTGTAGAGCGCCGCGAGGTCGTGCAGGGCGAGCTTCTTGAACTCCTCCTGCTGCGCCGCCGAGAGCTGGTGCTCGGGGAGGATCGAGTAGGTGGTCTTCGGGTCCTTGGCCGCGCCGTTGCGGCGGATCTCGAAGGCCCACTTCTCGAGGCCGTACTTCTCGCGGACCTGGCAGAGGTCCTTGAAGAAGACGACGCCCTGCTCCAGCACCTTGACCTCCTTGGTGTCGAGCATCGCCACGTTGAAGGCGACGCGCAGGGACGGCTTGTGGCCCTCCGCCTTCAGCTTCTCGTCGAAGGGCATGTACTTCCCGTCGACGAAGCAGACCTCGCGGGGGAAGGGGTCGCCGAGGACGACGACCTTGGCCTTGTCGCCGTCGTTGGCGAGCTTGAGCCAGGTGCTGCTCGACTGGTCGTGCTTCTTCGCCAGCTCCTCCGTCTGCGCCCAGGGGTTGGTGGTGTTGGTGGTCATTGCGCTCTCCAGGGACTGCGGTTGGTGAGGTGCGGTTCGCGACCGCCGCGAACAACGGACAGCCCCTTTCGCAAGCGCAGTGCCGAGCGCCTCGACGAACGGAATCCCGAGTGAAAATGCGGACCGCCTGGCGAGCGCTCGATCCGACGCGAGCCCGAACTTCGCCTCCTCGCACGGAGCCCTCGACGACTGACCGTTTCCTTCGAAGCCACTGACCGATTGACCCCCACCGACTGACCGTTTCTCTCCAAGGGACTGACCGATTCCCCGCAACCGAGTCAGTCCTGGCGAGTGACCGTTCCGCGAGCCCGACCTCGGCCACGGGGTGCGTGGCGCCACGCTCAACCTCATAGAGAAGAGGAGGTTTTCGGCGCGGCACCTTGGAGCACGAGCCCGCCCGCTACGTCGGCACGCGGGTTGCCAATGCAGCCCCGCATGAGCGCGGACGGCCCCTACTTCCCTGAGTTCGACCTCACGCGCGAGGAACGGCTGCGGGCGATCGCCAAGATCCTGCTCGACGCGCTCCGCGAGGTGCACGCGGAGCGGAACCGCGAGAAGACGCGCAGGTGCCGGGCGAGGAAGAAGGCTGCCGCGGCCACGACTCCCGCGCTTGATATCCAGGGCGAGCAGAGCCGTCATCGAGGCGAGGAGGATTCGCTCGCACCAACAGTCGCGCCAGATTCCGCGGCACACGCATCTGCACCAGCCACGAAGGACAACTAACGATGACGCCCAAGACGAAGAAGGGCTCCGAGACCGGAGCCAAGGCCGAAGGCCTGCCCAACCCTCCTCGCCGGTGCGCGATCTACACGCGCGTCTCCACCGACGAGCAGGCCGCCCTCGAGTACAACTCGCTCCAAGCACAAGAGGAGATCTGCAAGAACTACATCGCCATCCGCGCCGCCGATCCTCAGATGGAGCGGAAGTGGGTCTACGCCGAGACCTACTCAGATGCGGGCTTCTCCGGCGGCACGCTCGAGCGCCCGGCGCTCAAGAAGCTCATCGCCGATTTCTCAGCCGGGAAGATCGACGTGATCGTCGCCTACAAGATCGACCGCATCAGCCGCTCCATCTCGCAGTTCTACGAGGTGTGGAAGCTCCTCGAGACGCACCACGTCGACTTCGCCTCGGCGACGCAGGAGTTCAACACGGCCACGTCGCAGGGGAAGCTGATGCTGAACCTGCTGCTCTCGTTCGCCCAGTACGAGCGCGAGCTCATCGGGGAGCGGACGCGCGACAAGATCGCGGCCGCGCGCAAGAACGGCAGGTGGTGCGGCGGCAAGCCGATCCTGGGCTACGACATCGACAAGGAGAGGCGCCGGCTCGTCGTGAACGAGGCCGAGGCCAAGATGGTGCGCGACATCTTCGAGATCTACCTCGAGGAGGGGTCGCTGTTCCGAGCCCTGAAGGTGGTCCACGAGAAGGGCTATCGGACGAAGGAGTGGATCACCTCGACGGGCCGCAAGAACGGCGGGAACCCCTTCGACAAGGTGACGCTCAACCGCGTGCTGCTCAACCGCGCCTACCTCGGCAAGGTGCGGCACCACGAGAAGCTCTACGACGGCCAGCACAAGGCGATCGTGGACCCCGCGCTCTTCGAGGCCGTGCAGAAGGTCCTCGGGGACCACCACAAGCCGCACGTCTCCACCAACCTCGAGCACGACTACCTGCTCCGGGGGTTGGTTCGATGTGGGGCCTGCGATCGCGCCATGACACCGAGCAGCGCGATGGGCCGCAACAAGAAGAAGTACTTCTACTATCTCTGCACGCGCGCGATCCGCGAGGGCGCGGATGCCTGCCAGGTCCGAAGCGTGAGCGCGCCTGCCGTCGAGAAGCTGCTGCTCGATCGGCTCGGCCAGCTTGAGGCCAACCAAGAGATCGTCGCCGAGATCGTGAAGGTCGCCGGGGAGGAAGCCGTCGCGCGCACCCCGGAACTCCGCGCCCAGCGCGAGCGCCTGGAGGGCGAGCTGCGCAAGCGGAAGGACGAGGCCGCGCGGCTGGTCGATGCCATCGCGTCGGGGACTTCCGGCGCCAGCCTGCTCTCAGACCGCCTGCGCGATGCCGAGGACTCCGTTCGGGTGGCCGAGAACGGGATCGCCAAGCTGGATGCCGAAGTCGCGCGCCTGCAGGCGTCGCTGGTCGATCCGGAACAGGTCAGGGCCGGTCTTGGGCATTTCGCGGCGGTCTGGAAGACCGTCCCGCAGACCCGCAGACCGCGGCTGGTGAGGCTGTTTGTGCAGCAGATCGTCTTCGATCAGCGTGACAGGGCCGGCGGGGAAATCACGTGGCAAATCGCGCCGTTCGCTTCGGATGACGCAAACAAAAAGGCGCCGCTCCGGTTCGCGGAGCGGCGCCTTCTGCGGGGTGGACGGGACTCGAACCCGCGCCCTTCGGCGTGACAGGCCGACGTTATAACCAGCTTAACTACCACCCCAAGTTTTCAACGAACTGCATGGGCGGAGCAGGTTTCGAACCTGCGGCCCCCGGCTTGTAAGGCCAGTGCTCTACCCCTGAGCTATCCGCCCGGGGTTGCTTCGAACGGGCGGCGTTTTAGCTTGGTCGGTACGGGGTGTCAAGCGGCTTCTTCAAATCCCCTCACTGGAGGGTCTGGAGCTTCGCCTTCAGCGCCTCGTCCTTGGGCGCCGCCTCGAGCGCCCGGCGCAGGTACCGGAGCGCCCCCAGCTTGTCGCCTTGCGCCCGCTTGCAGTCGCTCATCGTCGCCAGCGCCGCGGGGTCTTCCGGCCGGAAGCCCACGCCCGCCTCGGCGGCCCGGCACGCATCTTCGACCCGCCCGACCTCCAGCAGCACTCTGGCCAGCTTCACGTGGGTCTCCCCTTCTTCCGGCCGCTGATCCACCGCCCAGGCCAACGCCGCCACCGCCCCCTCCTGCTCACCGACCACTTCGAGCATGTTCCCCAGCTCCGTCAGGGTGGCCGTCGAGGGCGCGAGGAGCGCCTGGGCGCGCACCTCGCGCAGCACCCCAGGCTCCACGAGCGCCACGCTCGCCGCCGAAGCCCCCACCACCGCCTCGTACCGGGGATAGCGCTCCGACCAGGCGTACACGAGCTCGTAGACCTGCTCCCCGCGTTGGAGGAAGTGCGCCTGCATCCGCGTCCCCCCGCCCTCCTCGGAGTAGGTCGCCTCGAGGAGCGGGCGGGGTCCCTGCGAGACATCGTGG
>CAZAIE010000214.1:0-9066 GCA_964485035.1 uncultured Myxococcaceae bacterium
CCCCTGGGCCCTGCCACCGCCGAGCCGCTCCCCGCGAGCCTGCCGGACCTCGGCAGCCTCGACGCCCGGGCCGAGCAACGCCCCGACCTCGGCGCGGCGCAGGGGGCGGTCGCTCGCAGCGAGGCGCTGCTCCAGGCCGCGGAGAAGGAGTCGCGCTGGCCGATGCTCATGCTCGGCACCGACTACATGTTCAGCCCCATGGGCGAGCACGCCCAGCACGGCTGGTCCGGCATGGTCACCATCACGCTGCCCTGGCTGAACCCTGCTCACTCCGAGACCGTGGCCGCGGCCGAGCGCTCGCTCGCAGCCGACCGCCTCGCCCGGGAGTCCGCGCACGCCACCGCCCGCTTCCAGCTCCGCGACGCGCACGCCCGCGCCCGCGCGGCCCTCGAGGTCTTCAGCCTCATCGACACCGACCTCATCGCCCAGGCCCGCCAGGCCCTCGAGGCCACGCAGGCCGGCTTCGCCACGGGCCAGGGCGAGGCGCTGGCGGTGCTCGACGCCCAACGCACCTGGCTGCAGGCCCGGATCGACCGGGAGCGCGCCCGAGCGGCCGTCCTCGCAGCCCTCGCCGACCTCGCCCGCGCCAGCGGCCAACCCCTGGAGCCCTGACATGGAACCGCACGCGACCGCCCCCGGACCCGATCACGCCCACGAACACGAGCCGATGCCCGAGGGCGAGGAGCAGGCCCCGCCCGGCACCCGCGCCATGGCCGTCGTCCGCTGGATGCTGGTCGCTGGCATGGCCGCGCTGGCCACGGTGTCCATCACCAGCTACGTCCGCGCCGCGCACGGACCGTCCTCTTCCGCGAACCTGCACCACTGCCCCATGCACCCGTCGGTCATCCAGGACCACCCCGGCGACTGCCCCATCTGCGGCATGAGCCTGGTGCTGGTCAGCGAGGCGGCGAAGGCGGAGCCGAAGACCGAGGCGCCCAAGGCCGGCCACGAGGGCCACCGCCACAACCCCGACGACCCGTACGTCTGCCCGATGTGCCCGGAGGAGACCTCGGACGACCCGAAGGCCCGCTGCCCCGTCTGCAAGATGTTCCTCAAGCCGCGCAAGGACCAGGGCGTGCCCGGGCTCGCGCCGGTCGAGCTGTCCACGGAGAGGATTCAGCTTGCGGGCATCCGCACCGCGAAGGTCGAGGTGCGCACCCTCGCCAGCGAGCTGCGCACGGTGGGCACGCTGGCCGCGCCCGAGGACGGCCTCGCGCGCATCCCCACCCGCTTCGCCGGGTGGATCGAGCAGGTCTTCGTGAACCAGACGGGCGACCGGGTGGAGAAGGGCCAGGTCCTGGCGACGATCTACAGCCCCGAGCTGCTCACCGCGCAGCAGGAGTTCCTCACCGCCAGGCGCTGGACCGCGCAGCCCGGCTCGCCCGGGGCAGCGCTGGAGGCCGACGCGCGCCGCAAGCTCGAGCTCCTGGGCGTCTCCGAGCCGGAGATCGCCGAGGTGGAGAAGACCGGCGTCCCGCTGCGCGCGATGAAGCTGCGCTCTCCCGCGCGCGGCGTGGTCACGCTGAGGGCCGCAGTTCCGGGCCTCTATGTCCAGCCGGGCGCCGAGCTGTTCCAGGTGGCCGACCTCTCGCGCGTGTGGCTGCTCGCCGACGTCTACGAGGCGGAGATCGGCCGGGTGGCGCTGGGGCAGTCGGCGCGGCTGTCGCTGGTCGCCTACCCCGGCGAGGCCTTCACCGGGAAGGTCCAGTTCATCTCCCCCACCCTGGACAGCCAGACGCGGACGCTGCGCGTCCGGCTGGACTTCAAGAACCCGGGCCTGCGCCTCAAGCCCGGGATGTTCGGCGACGTGACGCTCGACCTCGGCTCCGCCCAGGGCCTGGTCGTCCCCGCGGAGGCGCTGGTGGACACCGGCGACCACCAGTACGTCTTCCTCGCCCGCGACGCCGGGCGCTTCGAGCCCCGGCGGGTGAAGGCCGGCAGGCGCCACGGCCCCGACGTGCAGATCCTCGAGGGCGTCTCCCCTGGCGACGTGGTCGTCACCACCGCGAACTTCCTGGTCGACTCCGAGAGCCGGCTGCGCTCGGCCATCGAGGGCATGACCAGGAAGGCCGCGGGCCACTCGCACTAGCCGGAGCACGCCATGGTCGAGAAGATCATCGAGTTCAGCGCGCGCAACCGGCTGCTGGTGCTGGTGGGGGTCGCCTTCGCGCTCTTCGCCGCGGTCAACGCCATCCGCCGCGTGGACCTGGACGCCATCCCGGACCTGTCCGAGCCCCAGGTCATCGTCTTCACCGAGTGGATGGGCCGTAGCCCCACGCTGGTGGAGGACCAGGTCACCTACCCCATCGTCTCCTCGCTCATCTCGGCCCCGAAGGTCGTCGACGTGCGCGGCTCGACGATGTTCGGGATGTCGTTCGTCTACGTCATCTTCGAGGAGGGCACCGACCTCTACTGGGCCCGCAGCCGCGTCAACGAGCTCTTGGGCACCCTGCGCGACCGGCTGCCCCCCGGCGTCACTCCCCAGCTCGGGCCCGACGCCACCGGCATCGGGTGGATCTTCCAGTACGCGGTGGTGGACACCGAGAAGAAGCTGGGCCTGGACGAGCTGCGCACGCTGCAGGACTTCACCCTGCGCTACGCCATCGGCCAGGTCCCCGGCGTGGCCGAGGTGGCCAGCGTCGGCGGGTTCCAGAAGCAGTACCAGGTGACGGTGGACCCGAACCGGCTCAAGGCCTTCGGGCTCGCCCTGCAGGACGTCATCTCCGCGCTGCGCGACTCGAACAGCGACGTCGGCGGCCGGGTGCTCGAGTTCTCGGGGCGCGAGTACTACGTGCGCGGCCGCGGCTACGTGCAGGACCTCACCGCCCTCGAGGACGTGGTGGTCTCCGCGCGCGGCCCGACCGGGACCCCGGTGCTGGTGAAGGACCTGGGCAGCGTCCGCTTCGGGCCCGACATCCGCCGCGGCCTCATGGAGTGGAACGGCGAGGGCGAGGGCGTCGGCGGCGTGGTGGTGATGCGCTACGGCGAGAACGCGCTCACGGTCATCGACGCGGTGAAGGAGAAGATCGCCGAGCTGACGCCGGGCCTGCCCCCGGGCGTGAAGATCGAGATCGCCTACGACCGCTCGGACCTCATCCACCGCTCCATCGACACCCTCAAGCACGCTCTGCTGGAAGAAGCGCTGGTCGTCGCCCTGGTCATCATCCTGTTCCTGCTGCACCTGCGCAGCGCCATGCTCCCCATCCTCTCGCTGCCGGTCGCGGTCGCGCTGGGCTTCATCCCCATGTACCTCTTGGACATCCCGTCCACCATCATGAGCCTGGGCGGCATCGCCATCGCCATCGGAGCCACCGTCGACGCGGAGATCGTGATGATCGAGGCGTCGCACAAGAAGCTCGAGCACGCGCCACCGGGCGCCGACCGCCGCAAGCTCCTCGCCGAGGCCGCGCGTGAGGTCACCCCGGCCATCTTCTTCTCGCTGCTGATCATCGCGGTCTCGTTCCTGCCGGTCTTCACCCTCACCGGCCAGGCCGGCCGGCTCTTCAAGCCGCTGGCGTACACCAAGACCTTCGTGATGCTCGCCGCGGCGCTGGTCTCCATCACCTTCGCCCCCGCCCTGCGCGACGTGCTGCTGCGCGGCCGCATCCGCAGCGAGGACAAGCACCCCATCAGCCGGTTCATCATCCGGCTGTACAAGCCCTTCGTGTTCGTCGCGTTGCGCTGGCCGCGCTCCACCCTGGCCATCGGGCTGTTCGCGGTGCTCTCCGCGGTGCCGCTGGCGATGCGCCTGGGCCACGAGTTCATGCCGCCCCTGAACGAGGGCGACATCCTCTACATGCCCACCACCTTCCCCAACCTCTCCATCGAGGAGGCGAAGCGGCAGCTCCAGGTGCAGGACCGCGTGCTGCGCGGGTTCCCCGAGGTCCTCTCGGTGTTCGGCAAGGTGGGCCGCGCCGAGACCGCGACCGACCCGGCGCCGCTGACCATGGCCGAGACGGCCGTGCGCCTGAGGCCACCCGAAGAATGGCGCAAGCTCGACCGCGTGCGCTGGTACAGCCCCTGGGCCCCGGAGTTCCTCAAGGTGCCCCTGCGCCGGCTCTGGCCCGAGCAGACCCCGATCTCCTGGGACGAGCTGACCACGCTGATGAACCAGGCGCTGCAGATGCCCGGCTGGACCAACGCCTGGACCATGCCCATCAAGACCCGCGTGGACATGCTCACCACGGGAGTGCGCACGCCCGTGGGCGTGAAGGTCTACGGCACCAACCTCGACGAGATCGAGAAGGTCGGGACGCTGCTCGAGGGCATGCTCGCGCCCATCCCCGGCACCCGCAGCGTCCTCTACGAGCGCAACCTCGGCGGCCTCTATGTCGACGTGATCCCCGACCGCAAGGCGATGGCCCGCTACGGCCTCACCGTGGGCGACGTGCAGCGCGTGGTGGAGGCGGCGATCGGCGGCGCGACCATCGGGACCACGGTGGAGGGCCGCAACCGCTTCTCCATCAACGTGCGCTACCCGCAGGACCTGCGCGACGACGTGGAGAAGCTACGCCAGGTGCTCATCCCCATCCGTGCCGGAGGTGCTGCAGGCGCACCGGGCGGCGGCGGCATGGGCGAGATGGGAGCGGTCCAGGAGGACCGGTTCCCGCTGGTGATGCTCGCCATGGGCGGCATGGGCGGCGGCGCGGCCGCGAACGCCCCGGGCCTCGCCGCCACCCCGGACCTGGGGAACTCGCCACCAGCGCTCGACGTCGGCGGCTCGATGGGGCTGCAGCTCTCACGTCCGATGGCGCCGGTAATGGGCGTACCGGGCAGCGCGGGCCGAGCGCCGACGCAGGCCGAGCGCGGGTACGTGCCGCTGGGCCAGGTGGCGGAAGTGAAGATCGCCAGCGGCCCGCCGATGATCCGCGACGAGGGCGGCTTCCTGGTCGGGTACGTCTACGTGGACGTGGACCCGTCGCGCGACGTGGGCAGCTACGTGAAGGACGCCAAGGAGATCGTCCGGAAGGCCCAGACCGACGGCACGCTGACGATGCCGCAGGGCTACTTCCTGAAGTGGACCGGCCAGTACGAGCTGCTCGAGCAGATGATCGCCCGGATGAAGCTGGTGGTCCCGCTCACGCTGCTGCTGGTGGTGCTGCTGCTCTACCTGCACTTCCGCAACATCGTGGAGGTGCTCATCGTCCTCCTGTCGATTCCCTTCGCGCTGGTGGGCTCGGTGTGGCTGCTGTGGCTCCTGGACTACCGGCTCTCGACCGCGGTGTGGGTGGGGGTCATCGCGCTGGTGGGCCTCGCAGCGCAGACCGGCATCGTGATGATCGTGTACATCGACAACGCCTACGAGCGGCGGCGGAAGGCCGGCAAGATCCGCGACCTGAACGACATCATCTGGGCCCACATGGAGGGCACGGTGATGCGCGTGCGGCCGAAGCTGATGACCGTCTCCACGATGCTCATCGGGCTGCTGCCGCTGCTCTGGGCCACCGGCTCGGGCGCGGACGTGATGAAGCGCATCGCCGCGCCGATGGTGGGCGGACTGCTCACGTCCGCGTTCCTGACCTTGGAGATCATCCCGGTGGTCTACACGTACTGGCGCCAGGAGCAGCTGCTCTGGGAGCGGCTGGCCGAGCTCGACCCCAGGCGGCTCGCGCGGCTGCAGTTGCTGGCGAATGGCGTCGGCTCAGGGCTCGCGGTGCTGGTGGGCCTCGCCGTGGCGCCGCTCTTCGTCAGCCTGCCGCTCTGGGTGGTCTGGTCGGGCTGGCTCGCGGCGGCGGTTTCGGTGGGCGCGGCGGTGGCCTATCTGGCACTGCGCCCAGCGGCGAAGCGGCAGGTGTGGCCGAAGCAGGCATGAGCGGTGGTCTCAAGGCGAGAGCCCGGGCGAGTCCGGGCTCCATGGGCTCACGCCGGCGCCGTTGCGCGAGCGGACCCGGAAGAAGAAGGTCGAGCCCGCATGGGGCGCGTCGTTGGTGCTGAACCTCGCCTGCTGCAACTGGTCCGCAGTCTCGACGGGCAGGCACTCTCCACCGGTCCCGAAGCCGCCCTCGATCCGGCGGCAGAGTTCGTACGCCTCGGCACCCAACACGGAGTTCCAGGTCACCACCACCTCGCTGCCCACGAGCTTCGCCTCGAGGTTCCCGGGCACGCGCGGCTCGAAGAGGTGGCAGCCCGCCAGGGCCAGCACGCAAGGGATGAGCAGGTTGTCGCGCACGTCGCACTCCTTGTCGAAAGGCCAGCCGAGTATCGCTCGGACCTCGCTAGAATTCCCGCCATGTCCAAGCCCCCGCTCTCCCCCGCCGACGTCGACGCCCTGGTCGAGACCTCCCTGCAGTCGCTCTGGGACGTGGTGAACCAGCTCTCCCGGCTCCCCTCGGCGCCCAGCCCCGGCTACCGCGTCTCCATCTTCGGCTCCGCGCGCACCCGCCCCGGCGAGCACGTGTACGAGGAGGTCCGTGAGCTGGCCCGCGCCCTTTCGGAGCGCGGCTGCACCATCGTCACCGGCGGGGGCCCCGGCCTGATGCAGGCGGCCAACGAGGGCGCGCAGGCCGGCGACCCGACCAATGCACGCCAGAGCATCGGCATCCGGGTCGAGCTGCCCTTCGAGCAGCACCCGAACCCCTTCGTCGAGGAGTGCTACACGCACAAGACCTTCTTCTCGCGGCTCGCGCACTTCGCCCGGCTCTCCGATGCGTTCGTCGTCGTCGATGGCGGCATCGGCACCACGCTCGAGGCGCTGATGGTCTGGCAGCTCCTCCAGGTCCGGCACCTCGACGGCGTTCCGCTGGTCTTCGTGGGACCGATGTGGCGCGGGCTCGTCGACTGGGCGAAGCGCACGATGCTCGCGCCGACCACCCCGCTCGCCAAGCCGCAGGACCTCGACCTGCCGATCTGCGTGGACACCCCGGCCCAGGCCATCGAGGTGCTCGCCCCACACATCGACGCGCACCGGGCCCGGCAGGAGTCGAAGCCGTGACCACCGACCTGGAGGCCGCGCGGGTCGCGCTCCAGGAGCTGCGCGCCCTGCTGGAGCAGCCCACCCCACCGCTCGCGCTCCTGCGGACCCACGCCGCGATGGCCGCGATGCAGCTCGAGGCGGCGCTGCAGCTCGCGGCGATGCAGGCCGCGCGGCAGCAGGCGCAGCAGCAGCACGAGCGACTGACGAGCGAGGCCCGCGAGAGGGCCGAGCGTGAGGTCGCCACTGCGCAGCAGCGCCTGGTCGAGGCGGTCCAGCGCGCGGCCCGGGACGACACGGCGCGGCTCACCGAGGAGCTCGAGCTCGCCCTGCGCTCCAACAAGCCCGAGCTGGAGGCCCACTACCAGCAGCGCATCCTCTCGCTGAAGGCGCAGCTCCTCATCGAGCCGGAGCCGCCTGCCGACCCGGACGACGCGTTCTCCCGCGAGGTCCTGGCCCGCGAGCAGGAGCTGACACGGAGACTCCACGCCACGGTGCGCGAGGAGCTGGAGCGCTGCGAGCGCCGCCTCGCCCTGGTGCGCGAGCGCGCGATCTGATCCGAGCCCCTCAGTCGAAGGTGCCTGGCCGCTCGTCCTGGAAGAACGCGAGGAAGCTGCGCTGGTAGCCGTTGGGCGCCTCGAGCACGCCGCGATCCGCGAGCAGCAGCAGGTCGCGGCCCACCTTCGCCAGCTCGCGCAGCGCCATGCGGAGCGTACACACCAGCTCCGCTCCCTCACTCCGCGCGACCCCGGCCCGGCCGCACGCTGCGAGCCCGCGCAGGATCCGCTCGAGCATCGGCGCGTCGAGGAACCAGAGCAGGTTGTCGGGGTTGGGCTGGTCGTTGGCCAGGTGCGTCGAGGGCGAGTAGCCCGAGTCGGAGTAGTGACGCCGCGTCGGCTCCACCACGTCCCAGTCGAGCTCCCGGCCGATGGCCCGGAGCACCGCCGCGAGCCTCCCCGCGTCCGGCGGCGCGGCGGCCGACAACGCATCGAGCCGGCCGAGCAGGAAGGCGAACTGCACCCGTCCGGAGCGATCGGGCGGGGCGAGCAGCGCCAGGAACTCACCGTCGTGATCCTCGAGCAGCTCCGGCGAGACCCCGCGCGCCAGCGCCTCGGCGTCACCGCGCCTCGCCGCCGCCCCCACCGCACAGCGCAAGTCCCAGAGCGGATCGTCCAAGGGCGAGTCCCAGTCCATGTACCCCACGCCGAAGTCCGCACGGAACGACTGGCGGGCAGACTCGGTCATCCGCACCGCGCGCAGCAGCCGCTCCAGCGACCCGGCGTCGAGGGTCCCGACGTCGTCCTCGAGCCACCGGGTGAGCGGCTCGATCAGGTCCTGCGCCTTGGTCTCCAGCGGCGTCGTGCGCCAGTCGTCGCCCACGCGGACGCAGTAGTCGGTGCCAGCGCGCCCCTCGGCCAGCTGCCGGGCGACGGCCTCGAATGGGGCCAGCAGATCCTCGAGGGCGGGCATCGCGTCAGCGCATCAGGAAGTACGCCGCCGCGCCGACGATGGCGAGTCCAGCCAGCACCCCCGCCGCGAGGATCGCCATCGAGACGCCCCCGCCCGACTCCTCCGCCGGGGCGGACTCCTCGTCCTGCCGCTGGGCCGCGACCACCGAGACCACCAGCTGCTCGGTCTCGAAGAAGCGCTTCATGTCCAGGACGAGCTTGCGATAGGCCTGCTCGTCAGGAAGCCCCGCCGCCCGGTCCGCTCGTTCTGGATGGAGCGCACGTGCTCCCAGCTGCGGATCTCGGCTTCCTTGTCCGCCTGGTTCGCCCAGCCGGCCACGATGGTCGGGCCGGTCCCCATGGGCACCAGCTTGATGTGCTGCGTCCCCTGCTTGCCGCCGGCGGTCGAGGGCCCGTCGGGGATGGCCAGCTGCACGCGGTAGTTCGCGGGCTTGCCCGGGAGCGGCTTCTTGAAGGCCTCGTTGAAGATGTCGGCGAGCCCCACCGCCTGCTGCGCGAACTCTGTGTACTTGACCTCTGCCATGGGCCCCTCGCGGCCTGCGGAATGGAAAGCGCGGCGATCCTAACGGCGCGCTGTCGCCACCCGCAACGCGGGTCCGGTCCTGACGAGCAGGCCGACACGTCCTTCAGACGCCAGAACTCCGCTCTAAGGCCCTTCCCGTAGAGAGAAGGGCCTTTCGCGTTTGG
>CAZAIE010000215.1:0-8930 GCA_964485035.1 uncultured Myxococcaceae bacterium
TGCTGCGCCGCCTGTCCTGCGACGCCGACCTGATCCCCCACGTGCTGGGCAGCGACCTCGCGGGGACCGTCGACGCGGTGGGCGGAGACGCCACCGACGTCCCCCTGGGCGTCAACGTCATCGTCAACCCTGGCATCTCCTGCGGCGCCTGCCGCGAGTGCCTCTCGGGCCGGGACCACGCCTGCCGCGGGTTCCACCTGCTGGGCCAGCACGCCCACGGCGGGTACGCCGAGTACGCCTGCGTGCCGCGGGCAAACCTCGTGCCCATGCCCAAGAACCTGTCGTTCCCCGAGGCCGCGAGCGTCCCGCTCTCCTTCCTCACCGCCTGGGAGATGCTCGTCAACCGGGCCAGGGTCGCCCCCGGCGAGACGGTCCTCGTCCACTCGGCAGGCAGCGGCGTGGGCTCGGCAGCGGTGCAGGTCGCCCGGCTGTGCGGCGCGCGCGTGCTGGCCACCGTCGGTGGCGCCGCGAAGGTCGAGAAGGCGAAGGCCCTGGGCGCCGAGGCAGTGATCGACCACCACAGCCAGGACTTCGTCGCCGAGGCCCGCCGCTTCACCGAGCGCCGCGGCATCGACGTGGTGGTGGAGCACACCGGCGGCGCGAACTTCGGCCGCAGCCTCGCCACCCTCGCCGTGGGCGGACGCCTGGTGACCTGCGGCGCGACCGGCGGGGCCGAGACGGCGCTCGACGTGCGCACGCTGTTCTACAAGCGCATCAGCGTGCTGGGCTCGACCCTGGGCAGCAAGGGCGACCTCTTCGCTCTGGCGAAGCTGTTCGAGGAGGGACGCCTGCGCCCGGTCGTCGACCGCGAGTTCCCGCTGGCCGAGGGCCCGCGGGCCCACGCGCTCCTCGCCGACCGCGCCCACTTCGGCAAGCTCGTGCTCCTGCCCTGAGCGCCTAACCGCCGATACACGTCCTTTGCTTGACACCCCTTCCGCCACCGGGGCAGGTTGGCGGCCGGGCAACCCGGGGGCAACCGCCGAGGACCACATGGCCGACACCAACAGCACCAGCGCGAAGGTCCCCAAGACCGAGAAGATCTGGCTCGACGGCAGGTTCGTCGGCTGGGACGACGCGCAGATCCACATCATGACGCTGGGCCTGCACTACGGCATCGGCGCCTTCGAGGGCATCCGCGCCTACCACTGCCAGGACGGGCGCTCGGCGGTGTTCCGCCTGCGCGAGCACGTGGTCCGGCTGGTCCACTCCGCGAAGATCCTGCTGATGGACCTTCCCTACTCCGTCGACGACCTCTGCCGCGTCTGCGTCGAGACCCTGAAGGTGAACGGGATGAAGCACGGCTACGTGCGCCCGCTCGCGTTCATGGGCGATGGGGCCATGGGGCTGGGCGCCATCAACCCCATCCGCGTGGGGGTCATGGCCTGGGAGTGGGGCAGCTACCTCGGCGACGAGGGCGTCAAGCAGGGCATCCGCGCCAAGGTCAGCTCCTTCACCCGCATGCACGTGAACTCGAACATGGTGCGCGGGAAGATCACCGGGCAGTACGTGAACTCGGTGCTCGCCAAGCGCGAGGCCAAGCTCGCCGGCTACGACGAGGCCATCCTGCTCGACTCGCAGGGCCTGGTCGCCGAGGCCACCGGCGAGAACCTCTTCTGCGTCCGCGACGGCGTGGTCTACACCGCCCCGCTCAGCTCGCCCATCCTCGAGGGCATCACCCGCGCGACGCTGCTGACGCTGATGCGCGACCTGGGCCTCGAGGTCCGCGAGCAGCCGGTCACGCGCGACACGCTCTACATCGCCGACGAGGTCTTCCTCTGCGGCACCGCGGCCGAGGTCACCCCGGTCCGGGAGATCGACGACCGGCGCGTGGGCGACGGCAAGCCCGGCGCCGTGGCGCAGCGGGTGCGCGAGGCCTTCTTCAAGGCGGCGCGCGGCGCCGACCCGCGCTACACCGGCTGGCTGACCTACTACTGACCTTCGAGCCGTCCCCGCCCCGCACTCCGAGCGCGCCGATGCCCAGCGACAACCCGTTCAACCTGGAAAACCCGAAGATCCTCGACATCGCGCCGCCCGAGCCGAAGTCGCTCGAGGAGGCCGGGCTGCGGATGAGCCTGCTCTCCGAGATCGCGATCAAATTCCTCTACTACCGGGGCACCGGCTCCGGCGTGGAGATCGCCTCGGAGATGCGGCTCTCGTGGAACGGGGTGGTGGACAAGGTCATCGACTTCCTCGCCGCCGAGAAGCTGGTGGACCTGCGCGGCGGCAAGGGATACGGCCGCGCCACGGTGGACTTCGTGCTCACCGAGAAGGGCCGCGAGTACACCCGCGACGCGCTCGAGCGCTCGACGTACGTCGGCCCCGCCCCGGTGCCCATCGAGCAGTACAACGCGCTCATCACCAGCCAGACGGCCGAGAACCCGGTGGTCTCCAAGCAGGACCTGGAGATGGCGCTCAGCCACCTGGTCGTGGACAAGGCCATCGTCGACAAGCTCGGGCCCGCGGTGAACTCCTCGCGCTCGCTCTTCCTCTACGGGCCCCCGGGCAACGGCAAGACCTCGCTCGCCGAGGCCATCTCCGCGATGCTCGGCGGCGAGGCCTTCATCCCCCACTGCCTGGAGGTCGACGGGCAGATCATCAAGGTCTTCGACGCGCTCAACCACTCGGCCCTCTCGCTGGACATGGGCCGCGGCTCCGACGGCAAGCGCCGCAGCTTCGAGATGGACAACCGCTGGCAGCTCTGCCGGCGGCCCGCGGTCATCGTCGGCGGCGAGCTGACGCTGGAGACCCTGGACCTCGTCTACAGCGACACCGCCCGGTTCTACGAGGCCCCGTTCCAGGTGAAGGCCAACGGCGGCATGCTGCTCATCGACGACTTCGGCCGCCAGAAGGTCCACCCCACCGACCTCCTCAACCGGTGGATCGTCCCGCTCGAGAAGCGCGTGGACTACCTCACCCTGCACACCGGCAAGAAGTTCGAGATCCCGTTCGACCAGCTCATCGTCTTCTCCACCAACCTGGACCCGAAGGAGCTGGTGGACGAGGCGTTCCTGCGCCGCATCAAGTACAAGATCGAGGTCGGCAACCCGCCCGAGTCCGCCTACCGGGAGATCTTCAAGCGGCTGTGCGAGGCCTCGGGCATCCCCTACGTCGAGCAGGCGGTGACCTACCTGCTCGAGAAGTACTACAAGCCCCGCGGCATGGCCCTGCGCGCCTGCCACCCCCGCGACATCATCTCCCTGGTGAAGGACGCCGCCCGCTACCGCCAGGTCGCCCCCGCCCTCAGCAAGGAACTGCTCGATCAGGCCTGTCAGGTCTTCTTCGTCGAGCTCTGAGCCTCGACGAACGATTCTCGGACAGGGCACCCAACCGCTCGTTTCCACAGCGCTTTCAGCGGTTGCCCACAGCCGTCCGAGCAGGTCGTCCGCAGGTTCTCCACAGCCCCTGGGGCCGTCAAGGCCATTGACCCCTCAACTGGAAACGTTTAGGGTTTTTCCGCTTTTGGGTCAGTTGAACCAGCGATCAAGGCCGCGCGGCAAGGCCGGGGAACAGCCGCGACCCCCCCACGGAGCGAGGCGGAATGAAGACCCGCTATCTCGAGATTGACGACCGCACCAACGAGCTGCGGCAGCTGATGCGCAAGGACACGGCGAAAGCCCGCGAGTTCCTTGGCAGGTTTGACTGCTCGCTCATCTACCACGAGAACGCGCTCGAAGGGATCGTGTTCAGCAGCGCGGAGCTGCTCGCCGCCCTCGACCCGAACGCCGTGGCCGCCGATGCCTCGATGGTCCCGGTCTTCACCGAGATCCGCAACCACAAGGCCGCCCTCGAGTTCGTGCGCAAGGAAGCGCGGGACCCGAAGTCGCGCATCACGGTCACGCTGATGAAGCAGCTCTACGAGATCCTGGGCACCGGGATCGAAGGGCGCGACAAGGCGAACTACCGGCGCGACATGCCCCTGCACCGCACCTACTTCCACGACATCGCCCAGCCCCCCAAGATCCCCGCGGCGCTGGAGAAGGTCGTGGACTTCACCAACAGCGCCGAGTACCGCGAGATGCACCCGGTCCACCAGGCGGCGACGGTGCAGTACATGTTCATGCAGGCCTTCCCCTTCGTGGACAACAGCGGGAAGGTCGCGCGGCTGCTCTCGCACCTGCACCTCATCCGCAGCGGGTACCTGCCGGCCATCATCCACGCCATCGACCGGCAGCGGTACTACGAGTCGCTGCGGCTTCCGGTTCCCACCTTGAGGCAGCTGCTGCTCGAGGCGATGGAGAACTCGCTGGAGAACGCGTTCAAGTTCTTCCAGCAGGGCGCGACCATCCCCGTCCAGCGCGCCTCCAACGCCTGAGCGGGCCCTCGCGGCCCCATCCTGTCGGCCCCGGCTCGGTGACGCGCCGGGGCCGAGTCTTTTCCCAGCGCAACGCCGGCCCTGCCGGCGCGTCTGAAACGCATCAACCGAACCCGGAGTCTGCATGCTGCTCGGCGCCCATCAGCCCATCGGGAAGGGCATCGCGAAGGTCTTCGAGCTGGCGGAGGCCGACCAGGCCGAGTGCCTGCAGATCTTCGTGAAGAACGCGCGCGGCTGGGTGGCCAAGCCGCTCGACCCGGAGGACGTCGCCGCCTTCCGGTCCGAGGCGCGCCGCAGCGGCCTCCCGGTCATCGCCCACGCGACCTACCTCGTGAACCTCGCCTCCGAGGACGAGGAGATCCGCGCGAAGTCGGTGACCGGCTTCGCCGACGAGCTGGCCCGCTGCGCCCAGCTGGGAGTGCCCTGGCTGGTGCTGCACCCGGGCGCCAACGCCGACGTCGAGGCGGGGCTCGAGCTGATCCACGCGGGCCTCACCAACGCCTTCGAGAAGGTCGAGGGCGCAGGGGTCCTGCTGGAGGTCACCGCCGGACAGGGCGTGAGCATTGGCCACGACTTCGACCAGCTCGCGCGGCTCTTCGACCGCTCGCGCCACCCCGACCGGCTGGGGCTGTGCCTGGACACCTGCCACCTGTACGCCGCCGGCTACGACGTGCGGACGCCGGAGGGCTACGCCGAGACCCTGGCCAAGCTCGAGAAGTCCATCGGCGCCGAGCGGGTGAAGGCCGTCCACCTCAACGACTGCAAGAAGGAGCTCGGCTGCCGCGTGGATCGCCACGAGGACGTCGGCAAGGGGACGCTGGGCCTCGAGGCCTTCCGGCCCCTGGTGAACGACCGCCGGCTCGCAAAGGCCCTGGGCATCCTCGAGACGCCCTCCCCCGAGCTCTACAAGGCGAGCCTCGCGAAGCTCCGCCGCCTGCGCGACGACAAGCCCAAGAAGGGCTCGAGGAGCTGAGCCCGCCCCGAAGAAAAGGCCAGGGAATATGGGCAAATAGCGTCGGCGTTCCTTGACCGGGCCGGCGTCGGTTTCTACGATTGCCGCTCCCCTTCGCCCGGAAGCCCCGATGGCCCGCCGCAGCCCTGCCCGAGCAGCCCACACCGGAATCGTCAGCGGCCTTCCAACCCGGACCCGCCTGCGCCGGCTCCTCGCCCTGGCCCGCCGCCACGCGCGGGCGATCGTCCTCACGCACGACAACCCGGACCCCGACGCGCTGGCCTCGGCGGTGGCGCTGGCGCTGCTCCTGGAGAAGAAGGCGGGCATCCCGGCGACCATCGCCTTCGGGGGCATCGTCGGACGCGCCGAGAACACCGCGATGATCCGCGTGCTGGACCTCCCCGTCGTCCCCATCGCCGACCTGAGCGTGCGCCCGGACGACCTCGTCGCGCTGGTGGACACCCAGCCCCCGGCCGGCAACCACAGCCTGCCCCGCGGCTGCACCGCGTCGGTGGTCATCGACCACCACCCGGCCCGCGAGGGAACCGAGCGGGTCCCCTACGCGGACGTGGGCCACACCGGCGCCACCTGCACCATCCTGGTCGAGTACCTGCGCGCCGCCCGGCTCGAGCTCACCCCCGAGGCTGCGACGGCGCTCTTCTACGGCATCAAGGCCGACACCCGGGACCTCGACCGTCAGACGCACCCGCTGGACCTGGACAGCTACCTCTACCTGCTACCCAAGGTCGACCGCACGGCGCTGGCGCGCATCGAGCACCCCGCCCTGCCCGCCGCGTACTTCCGCCTCTACCACCTGGCCATCGACCGGGCCCGGGTGCACGGCACGGCAGTGCAGGCGAACCTCGGCGGGGTGTACTCCCCGGACATGGTCGCCGAGGTGGCCGAGCGGCTGCTCTCGCTGGAAGGCATGCGCTGGTCGCTGGCCTACGGGACGTGGCACGGCGGCCTGTACCTCTCGCTCAGGACCAACGACCGGCGTATGAACGCGGGCCGGGTCATCCGCAAGCTCTGCGCCGACCTGGGCGGCTCGGCGGGCGGTCACGGCTCGATGGCCGGGGCCCGCGTGCCCATGCCCGCCCAGGCCGCAGCGCGCAAGCGGAAGATCCGCGCGCTGCTCGGACGCTTCCTCGAGGAGTTCGGGGTCGCGGACGAGAAGCCGGTGGCGCTGCGACACCAGCCCTAGCCCGGCTCACTCAGGACCGACCGGCACCACCAGCCAGGCGACCCCTGGCCAGAGCGCGGCGCCAGCACGATCGGCCCGCGAGGGGCCCGGCCCGCCGTCCGGGTGCGAGTGGTAGACGGCCACGAGCCTGGCCTTCGAGCGCAGCGCGCGCAGGACCACCGCGGGGTCGAGCTCGAACTCGTGGCGGGGACGGGGCGAGACGTTCGCCGCGGGAACCACGCGAGTCCGTCCGTCCGCCTCGACCACCAACCCGCACGCCTCGCGCGGGTACTCGGCGCGGGCGTGCTGCAGCAGCTGCTCCCAGAGCCCGGGCGGACAAGACCAGGGCCGCAAGGCCGCCACCTCAGGGCCCCCGCCCCCCGCGATGGGTGGGAGCACGAACAGCACGTCGTCCTCGCCCAGCACCGCGTCCACCCCGCCGACCGTGCGCAGGTCGTCGTCGTTGCGGAAGAGCGTGTAGTGGCCCCGGATGGCGCCGCCCTCGTCGAGCAGGAGCCGCGCGAGGTCCGGGTGCTGCGCCGCGACACGCGCCAGGCACTCGCCCGCGGTCCCCGGACGCAGCGGGAGCTCGCGCGGCAGGCCGCACGCCAACGCCAGCGAGTCGGGCAGCACCAGGACGGTCACGGCGCGGATGGTACGCCCCTCGCCTGCTCGGTGACAGCCCTCGACCGGGTGCTAGTATCGCGCGCCGTGGATTCGGCCAAGACCAACCTCACCGACCGGCGCACCCGCGTCCAGGCCGCGCTCGTCTCGCGCGGCGTGGCGACGCAGGGCGACCCGGACTCGACCTGGGCGCACGAGAAGTTCATCACCCGCGCCCGGACCCTCTTCTTCGCCCGCCTGGCCTTCCTCTTCATCGGCCTCGGGCTCATCGCCGTCCCCTCGTGGAGCCACGCCTTCGGCATCCGCGGGCACATGGGCTTCGTCGTCTACTTCGGGATGCTGGGCTACTCCATCGCCAACTTCCTGGTGGTGGAGCACGTCACGGTAGGCCGCTACGCCACCTTCGTGACCCTCTGCCTGGACCTGCTGGTGGTGGTGTACCTCATCGAGGCGTCCGGCGGCCTGCACAGCCCGCTCTTCGCCACGCAGCTGATGTTCACCACCCTCTTCGTCATCCTCTTCCCCAAGCCGCTGGCCATCCTCCCCCCGCTGCTCACCCTCCCCATCGTGGCCAAGCTGGACCAGGTGGTGGGCACCCGCGAGCTGGGCATCATCGAGCTGCTCATCCTCATCTGGTACTCGGCCATCAACTTCATCATCGTCTACGTCACCGTGTACCTGAACGAGCGCGAGGAGGCCGCGCACCGGGACGTGGTGACGCTGGAGCGCGACCTGCAGAACCTGGCGGTGGTCGAGGAGCGCAACCGCCTCTCCCGGGAGATCCACGACGGGCTCGGCGCCTCGCTCTCCTCGCTCATCATCCAGGCCGAGTACCTGCAGAGCATGGCCAAGGACGAGGACCTGCAGCGGGAGATCAAGGAACTGAAGACCTGCGCCGAGGAGTCCATCGACGAGCTGCGCCGCTCGCTGCGCATGATGCGCGCCGACTTCGAGCTGGTCCCCGCCGTCGAGGACTACTGCCGCACCTTCACCGACCGCTCCAAAATCCCCCTGAAGTTCGAGAAGGAGGGGATGGCGGGCCCGCTGAGCAACGAGGCCCAGCTCGCCATCTTCCGGGTCTTGCAGGAGGCGCTCTCCAACGCCGCCAAGCACGGCCAGGCCAAGGAGATCCTGGTGCAGCTCCGCTTCGACGAGCTGCGCATGGCCCTCTCGGTGAAGGACGACGGCATCGGCTTCGACACCCGCTCGACGCCCCGCGGGCACTATGGCCTCACCAACATGCACGAGCGCGCGGCCAAGGTCGGCGGCGAGGTGCAGATCGAGAGCGCGCCCGGGAACGGCACGCGCGTGAACCTGTTCATCCCCTTCACGGCGGCGCAGGCCGCCGGCCCACTGACCGCCTGAGGAGCACCGCATGGAAGGCACCCCCGGAACGCCGCCGCCCGCCGCCGCCGAGCCCGCCAAGATCCGCGTCCTGGTGGTGGAGGACCAGCCGAAGATCCTCCGCAACCAGCTCAAGGTGCTCGAGTCCGCCCCCGAGATCGAGATCGTCGGCACGGCGATGAACGGCGAGGCGGCCCTCGACGAGATCCCCCGCTGCAACCCCGACGTGCTCCTGCTGGACCTGGGCTTGCCGCGGATGAGCGGCATCGACGTCACGCGCGAGGTGAAGGCCCGCTGGCCCAAGGTGGAGATTCTGATCTTCACGATCTTCGACGAGCAGAACAAGGTGCTCGAGGCCATCAAGGCCGGCGCCTCGGGCTACCTGCTCAAGGGCGCGACCGCCGAGAAGATCATCGAGGCCATCCGCGACGTGTGTGCCGGGGGCACGGTGATCCAGCCGAGCCTCGCCCGCAGCCTGCTGGGCCACTTCCGTGCGGGGCCCGACGCCCCGGCCC
>CAZAIE010000216.1:0-1433 GCA_964485035.1 uncultured Myxococcaceae bacterium
GGCCCGGGTCCTGCGCTCGAAGCAGCCCGCCCACGAAGCGACGCAGGAAGTGCACCTCGAAGTTCGCGGCGATGCCGTCGCGCGCCGCGAGCTGCCGCTTGAGCCAGGTCTCGACGTTGCGGTTGGGCAGGACGAGCTGGGCAGGCTCGAACACCCGCGCCCCGGTCTCGTCCCCTGCCCTCCACGCTGCGAGATCGTCGGCGAAGTGCTCGAAGAGGGCCTCGGTGCGGTTGGCGTAGACGAGGTGGATCATTCGGCCTCTGGGCTGGGGTCGGACCGCGGCCATCCTACTGCCTGGACGGACACGGTCAGCCCCCGGTTTTCGGCCGCGGGTCCTCTAATAGAGGATTGCGGGAAGCGTGCCAGACACACCCCGGCAAGAACCCGAGATCACTATGGTTTTCCGATTTTCCCCGCACCAGGAATCAGGCACTTACGGGCCCTGCCAGGCCCTCCTGCGCAGGAGCACCAGCAGCGCCAGCATCAGCAGGCTGATGGGAGCCTCTGGCCCCTGGCTCGAGGGGCTGCATCCACATCCCGTCGCGGCGCAGGCGCCTTCGCAGTCCTGGGTCGCGCTGGGACGCGGCGGCGGGCAGAGCGCCTCGTCGGCCGCGCCTCCCGAGTTCGAGGCACAGGTAACCACGCGAGCCTGGGTGCCTACACCGCAGCTCGTGGAGCACTCGCTCCAGTCACCGGTCGTCCAGGCGTAGGTCGCGCATGCCTGCGGGTTGCACGCCTCGCTTCCGGCTGGCTTGTCGGCCGCACAGTGCGCGTCAGCGAGGACGAGGCCAGTGGCGTCCTGGCAGGTGACCGTCCGCGTTCGGGTTCCGCCGCCGCAGGTCGCAGAGCAGCTCGACCAGTCACCGAGCTTCCAGGAATGCGAAGGACACGCCTCGAGGCCGCATGCCTGGCTCACCGCGGGCTTCTCACTGGCGCTGCACCGCTCCGCTCCGACAGCGACGGCCCGGGAGTCCCGGCACTCCACGAGACGGGTCTGCTCGCCTCCACCGCAGGTGACCGGGCAAGCCTCCCACGCGTCGGCGAACCAGGCAGCCGGACAGGGATCAGCGTTGCAGGGCTGCTCAGTTGCAGGCTTGGTGCCCGCATCGCAGAGCGTGACCGCCACGAGTGCTCCGTCCTGGTCGCGGCACTCGACCGTGCGAGCCTGCAGACCGCCGCCACACTCGGCCGTGCAAGCGGTCCATGCGCCCGTGGTCCACGCGTAGGTCGAGCACGGAGCAAGGTTGCACGCCTGGCTCTCGCTCAGCACCGGGCACGCGGCGCCACCGTTCTCCGGCGCCACCACGACCGTCCGGTCGTGCGTCTGCGTTCCGCCGCCGCACTGCGCCGAGCACGCACTCCAGTCGCTCCACGCGCCCACGACGCAGTCGATGGCACAGGGCTGGGTGTTGCAGACCTGGCTCTCGCTCAAG
>CAZAIE010000216.1:1533-8910 GCA_964485035.1 uncultured Myxococcaceae bacterium
GCTCAAGGCCGGGCACGCCGCTCCGCCGTTCTGCGGCGCGACTACGACCGTCCGGGTGTGCGTCTGCGTTCCGCCGCCGCACTGCACCGAGCACGCGCTCCAGTCGCTCCATCCGCTCACTACGCAGTCGACGGGGCACGGCTGCGTGTTGCACACCTGGCTCTCGCTCAGCGCCGGGCACGCCGCTCCGCCGTACTGCGGCGCGACTACGATCGTCCGGTTGTGCGTCTGCGTTCCCCCTCCGCACTGCGCCGAACACTGGCTCCAGTCGCTCCACGCGCTCACCGCGCAATCGACCGGACAGGGCTGCGTGTTGCACGCCTGGCTCTCGCTCAAGGCCGGGCACACCGCTCCGCCGTTCTGCGGCGCGACTACGACCGTCCGGGTGTGCGTCTGCGTTCCGCCGCCGCACTGCACCGAGCACGCGCTCCAGTCACTCCATCCGCTCACTACGCAGTCGACCGCCCCGCACTTGGGTCCAAGCCCCCACACCTTCACGTAGGTCGTGGACGAGTTGATGCCGACGGCAAGGTCGCTCTGGCAGGCGTCCGGGACCAGGCCGATGACCAGTCCGAAGTTCTGCGGAACCGCCACTTCCGAGTCCGGCTCGTCGGACAGGTACAGCACGCGCTCGGTACCCAGGACCTGAAGGTTGGCCTCGAGGACCATTCCATTCGCCGACCGAAGCGAGGCAAACCAGCCCCCCGCAGTCGCGTCCCACTGGTAGACGGTGAACAACACCCGAACCGGCAACGTACCGGTGCCGGTGTGGAGCAACGTCGCGACGGCGTTCTTGTTGTTCAGGGAGACCCGCATGTCGAGCTGGATCGGATCGACGTAGCCCCCGTCCCAGTAGAAGCTCTTCAGCACCGCGGCCACGGGAATGGTCGCGTTGTCGGTCGGTCTCTTCACCGCCAGATCCGCCGTCAACACCGTCGCGCCGATCTGCAGCGCCTCGACGTGGCCGACCATTTCGTAGCTCGTCTGGAAGTTGAAGCCGTTGACGAGCGAGCAGGTCTTGCTGATGGCGACCGCGGAGGCCCCGCCAGGCGCCGAAACGGCAAGGCCTGCGAGCAGTCCAGCAAGGCGGAGGACGGTTCTGGTGGACATGGCGACTCCGGCTTCAACGCGAGGGATGCGTTGGATGATAGACACTCCCGTCCGGACCAGCCAGGTAGCCCAGTGGTGGCGGCCGGTTACGGGCACGGTTCCCACGATCGGCAGGTTGCGGATCGAACCGGGGTGAACGCGGAGACGACGCCATGGCGGTGAACCCCGAGACGTGCCCTTCCGACCTCGCCCTGGAGCGCCTGCTCGCAGGCGACCCGGAGCGGATCGGCGCGCACGTCCTGGGGTGCGCCAGGTGCCAGGCGAGGGTCGCCGCGATGGAGGCGCAGGGCGCGGAGTTCCGCCGCTCGCTCTGGGCCCCCCGCGCTCGCTCGGCCTACGCGCGCGCGGACCACCGGTGGAGGAACCGCGCCATGCTCGTCGCCCTGGTCCCCGCGGTTGCGGCCGCGCTCGTTGTCGGAGTCGTGCCACTGCTCGACCGTCCCGCGCCGGCCGTCGCCCGCGTAGATCCACCGCCGGCCAAGGTCGAGGCGCGTACCCCCGGTCGCACCATGCTCGAGCCTCGCGGCAGCGCGTCCGCTCCACGGCTTCGCACCGTCCGCCTGCGCGGCGAGGAGGTGGCCGTCGGCCAGGGCTCGATGGAGGGCGCCCCGGAGTCGGGGAACGGGCCCGCGAGGCCCTTCACGCTCACGCGCACCGAGGTCGACGCGAACGTCTCGGGCATGGTCGCAAGCGTGCTCGTGACGCAGGAGTTCGAGAACCCGTTCACCGAGCGCGCCGAGGCGATCTACGTCTTCCCGCTCCCGGACAACGCCGCGGTGGACCAGCTCACGCTGATGGTCGGCCAGCGGGTGATCAAGGGCGTGGTGAAGAAGCGCGAGGACGCCCGCCGCGACTACGAGCGCGCGAAGTCCGAGGGACGCCGCGCGGCGCTGCTCGACCAGGAGCGGCCAAACGTCTTCACCCAGTCGGTCGCGAACCTGCTTCCGGGCGAGAGGGTCAAGGTCGTGCTGCGCTACGTCGCCCCGCTGCGCTACGACGACGGGTCGTTCGAGTTCAACTTCCCGATGGTCGTTGGGCCCCGCTACATCCCCGGCCAGGCGCTGCCGGGACAACCGCAGGGCAACGGCTGCTCACCTGACACCGACCGCGTCCTCGACGCCTCGCGCATCACGCCGCCACAGGAGCGCACCGGCCGCGACATCTCGGTCCGGGTGCACCTCGACGCCGGCTTCCCGATCGAGGACCTCTCGTCGGTCTCGCACCGACTGGTGGTCGAGCGCGGCTCGATGCGCACGGCCGAGGTGGAGCTGGCCGCGGGCGATCGCGTGCCCAACAAGGACTTCATCCTGCGGTGGAAGGTCGCCGGCAGGGAGCTGCGCGCGATGGTGATGGCGACCCGGGGGCAGGACGGCGGGTACCTGGCGCTGGTGGCGCAGCCCGAGACCCCCGAGGCACACCGGACGCCGGTGCCCAAGGAGATGGTGTTCGTCATCGACACCTCGGGGTCGATGGAAGGGCCACCGCTCGCGGCCGAGAAGGCGTTCATCCGCCGCGCGATGGCGGCGATGAACCCCGACGACACGTTCCTGCTCGTCGACTTCGCGGACCGCGCCTCGAGCTTCCATGCGAGCCCGCTGCCGAACACGCCGCGCAACGTCGAGCGGGCGCTGTCGTACCTCGAGGCGCTGCCGAGCGGAGGAGGCACGAACCAGCTCCAGGGCATCCGCGCCGCGCTTGGGCGCCCCGCCGACCCGCAACGGATGCGGACGGTGCTGTTCCTCACGGACGGCTTCATCGGCAACGAGGCGGAGATCCTCGCGGAGGTCCAGCGGACGATTGGGAGCGCGCGGATCTACTCGCTGGGCGTGGGCTCGAGCGCGAACCACTACCTGCTCGGCCGTCTCGCGGAGGTCGGTCGCGGCTTCTACCAGTACCTGCGGCCCGACGAGGAGCAGGCCCCGGCCATCGAGCGGTTCGTGCGACGCATCGCGAGGCCCATGGTCACCGACCTGGAGATCGACTGGGGCGGGCTGCAGGTGACCGAGGTGCTCCCCAAGGTTCTGCCCGACCTCTTCGACAACCAGCCGCTCGTCGTGCTGGCGAAGTACGCGCAGCCGGGCCGGGGTCGGGTCGTCGTCAGGGGAAGGACGTCGGGAAGCGCGCGCGAGCTGGCGCTCGACGTCGATCTTCCCGTCCAGGACGCGGAGAGCCATGCCATTGCCACCTGCTGGGCGCGAGCACGCATCGAGGAGCTCGAGCGGCTGCAGTACGGCGGCGAGAAAGCGGAAGTGATTCGGCAGATCACCTCACTCGGGCTCGAGCACCAGTTGGTCACCGCGTACACCTCGTTCATCGCCCTGGAGGAGACCACCGCGGCGGATCCGAGGAGCGCACTACGCACCGTGGCGGAGCCGGTGGAGCCGCCCGAACTGACCGTCGCGACGAACCTGAGGCCAGAAGCCAAGCCCGTCACGGGGAAGACACTCGAGGGACGGTTCGACAAGGAGCTGGTCACGGTGCCCCGCATGCCCACCTCGAAAGCAAAGGTCGATGACGACTTCGACTCGATCTTTGGAGGGGCGAGCGACGGAGTCCACGCGAAGTACAAGAAGCAGGCGTACATCCCGCTGGCCCCAGGATGGGGAAGTGACGAAGATGTGGACTCCGCAGTAGTCCGTGCCCTGGCAAGCGCAAACGAGCGACTTGCGCAGAAGAACATCGAACCAGGCAACAAGATCGCGGCCTGGCGCGAGCTCATGCTGCTGAAGACTCGGCTCGAAGCACTGCCCCGAACCCCGAAGGTGGCGGACCAACTTCAGCGCGTAGGTCCGATCCTCGCTGACCTCAGGAAGGACCTCGATTCGATCTGCACGAAGATCGACCTCACCGCGAAGCATTGGGATGAACTCGAGCGGCCGGCCGATTCCGCTCGCGCCTTGCGGGACGGGCTCGCCTGGTTCCCGGAGGGAACGCCGGATCACCCGTGCCGATGCAAGGTCATCGACCAACTCGCGCAGCGACTGGAGCCGGTCGTCGCGTGCTCGCCCGAGGGACGTCAGCGGCATTTCGCAGTCCTGGAAGCAGCGGTGCTGGCTGGGAAGCTCAACGCGGTCGGCCCGGTCCTGCGCCTCTACGCTGCGGAGCCCAAGGACGCCTCGACGCAAGCCTTCCTCAGACAGATCAGAGAACTCGCAGAGGAGTCCGCCATGTCGGCCTACCTGCACGCCACGCGCCCACCCCTGAGCGGAGACCTCTTCCAGTTGAACCAGTCCGACATCATGGAGACGGTCGTCTCCCACAAGGCCGAGATCAAGGCCTGCACCGATCAGGCGAAGCTCGCGCACCCGGAGGCCTCGGGAACCATCGTCGTGAGCTGGGTCATCCGCCGCGACGGCAGCGTGACCAACGTGAAGATCGAGTACCCCGAGGTCCAGAAGACCGACCTCAGCCGATGTCTCGTTGCGGCCATCCGGAAGTGGCGCTTCCCGCCGTACTCGGGGCCCCAGATGGCCCCGATCAAGTTCCCGTTCAAGTTCTGACCATGGCCCTCGACGCAGGCGAGCTCTTCGAGCGGTACCACGGCGTCGTCTACCGACGCTGCCGGGCCCTCCTGCGCGATCCGGAGGACGCCGCGGAGGCTGTCCAGGACGTCTTCGAGCGAGCCGTCTCGGGACTGGGCCGCTTCCGCCTGCGCTCCTCTCCCCTCACCTGGCTCTACGCCATCGCCACGCGGCACTGCCTGCAGCAGCTGCGCAACCACTCGGCGCGCGCGCTCAAGGACGCGCTCCTCACCGCGGACCCGGACTCGGTCTGCCCCGACCTCGCGGCGCGCACGGATCTCGAGCGCGCGCTCGCGGCGCTCGAGCCGACCGACCAGGAGCTGGTGATCTACGCCTTCCGGGACGGGATGACGCAGGACGAGATCGCCGAGGTGGTCCGGCTGTCGCGCAAGACCGTGGGGAGGCGGCTCAGGGTGCTATCCGAGCATCTGGCGCTGACGCTGGACGGGCCAGCTCCCCAGGGCGAGGCGACTACCGCCCCGGAGTGCGGCTGATCGCACGACGTCGCCGCAACACCCCCGTGTAGAGCATCACCCCGAGCCCGACCCACGCATCTCCCGGCGCGGCGCTGCACCCAGACTTCTTGGCCGGCGCAGGCGCGACGCACGCGCCGGACTGACAGCTCCCCGCGCCACACGCGACTCCGTCTGCTGCCGGCGGATCGCTGCAGGTCCCCGAGGACGCATTGCACGCGCCGGCCACGCGGCACTCCCCGGCTGCCACGCACACCAGCGGACTGCCCCGGCACGTCCCCGAGCGGCACGCATCGTCGAGGGTGCACGGGTCATGGTCGTCGCACAGCAGGCCGTCGGGAGCCGGCGACACGACGCACTCACCGCTTCCGGAGTCGCAGACAGCCAGGTGGCAGACGTCGGGTGCGACGCAGTCCTTCTGCCTCCCACTGCAGGTCCCCGACCGACAGATGTCGCCCACCGTGCAGCCCAGACCGTCGTCGCAGGCCGTCCCGTCGGCCTTCTGTGCGAAGGCGCGACACGAGCCGGTGGCCGGGTTGCAGCTCGAGGCCTCGTGGCACGAGTCCGGCGCGCTGCAGACCATCGCCACTCCCTTGCAGACTCCCTGGCGGCAGGCGTCGTCCAACGTGCACCCCAGGCCGTCGTCGCAGGGCGTGCTCGTGAACGCGCAGGTCCCGTCGCTCGGCGCGCCCGCCTTCGTGGCGCACGCCTCGCAGGGCGCGAGATGGCAGCGGCGGTCGCAGCACACCCCGTCCACGCAGAAGCCGCTGGCGCACTCGACGGCGTCGCTGCAGGCCGCGCCCTGGGGGCGCTCCGCGCGCGCCTGGAAGATCTCCAGGAACCGCGCGAACGCGTCCACCTTGGTCGCGCAGCCGTAGGCCAGGCAGTTCTCGTCTCCGTACGAGTTGACGCCGGCGACGTACTCGACTCCCTTGCGCCTCACGAAGACCGGGCCGCCGCTGTCGCCCGAGCAGGCCCCGCCGGACTGCTGCGCGAACCCGATGGCGTTGGCGGTGCAAAGGCCCGACGAGACGAGGCACGGCTGGTCGGTGCACACCGCGGCGATGGTCATCGGCAGGTGCAGCTTCACTCCCGACTTCCGGGCCGCGTCGTCCCCGAAGCCGGCGACCTCCGCCGCGAGGCCCACGTCTCCCGCTCCGAGGGCGAGCGAGGGAGGCAGCGGAGGGATCGGCTCCACCCCCGCCGGCGCCGACGCGGACAAGCGGAGCAGTCCGAGGTCGTCCGCGTCGCCCGCGTGGGAATACCCGGGATGGGCGCGCAGCGCTTCGACGGCGACCCAGCTCATCGCGCCCGTCACGTCGGAGCCAAACCCGACCTGGTACCCAGCGGGGTCCGGGTTCACCGCGAGGCAGTGTGCGGCGGTGAGCACGATGCGGTCGGCGATGAGGGTGCCGCTGCAGAGCCCGTGGCCTGCTCCCACCTGGATGCGGACGGCCACCACCGCCGCGTGCGACGGGGTGGTGTCCGGCGTCCCGTTCACCACGCCCTGCTGCACGGCGGCGGGACGGCCCCGCTCCGGGGAGCACGCAGCCAGCACGAGCAGCGCGGCGAGCAGTCTCGGGCTCACCTGGACCCCAGCTCGCAGGTGCTCTCGACCCCGCCCTCGCTGAACCCGCCACAGGCGAGCACCTGGCCGTTCTTGAGCAGCATCGCAGTGCCCAGGCTCCTCGCGGTGCCGATGGCCGGGCCAGGCGTCCACTCGCCGGTCGCCTCGTCGTAGACGTGCGTGTCCTCGGAGAACGGGAAGGTGTTGCCGCTGCGGTACTGGCCGCCGGTGACCAGCACCTTCTCGCCGATGCCCAACACCGCGGGGGCGGAGCGCGGGGACCCGGTCTCTCCCGCCGGGAACCACTTGTCCTTGGCCGGGTCGTAGAACTCCGCGTCCGAGCGCCAGCCGCTGGTCGGCGTCCAGTTCATCCCGCAGGCCACCAGCACGTGGCCCGAGGAGAGCCGCACCGCGCCGTGGTAGATGCGGCCGCCGCCGGCCGGCAGCGCCGCCGTCTTCCAGGAGTTGGCGGCGGGGTCGTAGATCTCCGGCTCGGCGATGGTGTTCCAGCCCTGGTCCCCTCCCCCGGTGACCAGCACCCGCCCGTCGGCCAGCAGCGTCGCCCGGGGGATGAAGCGGGGGTGCTTCATCGGCGCGGCGGCGCTCCAGGTGCCCTGGGTGGGGTCGTAGATCTCCGCAGTCCCGAGCGCGAGGGCGACCTTCGTCTGCTTGGAGGTCTCGGTCCCTCCGCCACCGACCACCAGCA